>JBOHVN010000258.1:0-20141 GCA_050735675.1 Binatia bacterium
GTATTTTCGCGACCCGGCGGGAAATCTTTTTGAGATATACTGCCGAGAACTAAATGAGGCAGCGTCCTTTGTGCGCGGAGCGAAACAGGGCGGCAGCTACACGATTGACTTCGCCGCTTTGAATTACGAATGGAAGGGCTAACGCTGAAGGACCGCTCTGCGCTAAGCGCTGAGCGCAATATGCGCACTTTCAACTTCGCTGATCGCAGGCAGGCAGCAGTTGCCATGCGATGACGATGTATTGAAATCGCATCCGAATCGGAGTATCTCGCGCAAGGGCGCAAAGAAAAAGCGATCCTTCGGGGTGTTCGTAGTTTGTTGTTGTGTCATGCTGAAGGAAAGTGGAGCATCTGCTTTTCCCAATTCTATCAGGATGGAGAAAAGGCAGATTCTTCGTCGCGGAGTTTATCCTGAGCATGGGTCGAAGGGCTCCTTAGAATGACACGCGAGAGTAGAGCCAAGGTCCTGAGAACGTTGCAAGAAGGGAACCAACGCCAGAAAATTTGCGCAAGCGGCGAAAACTCTAAACAGAGTAATACAAACGACAAGCGTTCCATTTCTAGGGAGGGGAATCAGTGAAAACAGCAACTGCTAGGAAACCGACTGACACTAATGATCGACAATCCAAAAAAGCCCAGATCGACCGGCCGCAGAGTTTGGGAAAGCCGCAAATGAACTGGGGCAGCGACGTGGTCGCCGAAGTGACCCGGCAGCTCGATTTGAAGTATATCGCGCTGGTGCCGGGCGCCAGCTACCGCGGCTTTCACGACAGCATCGTCAATTATCTCGGCAATCAAAACCCGCAGATGGTGATCTGCCTGCACGAAGAGCACGCGGTGTCCATCGCCGACGGCTACGGCAAGGTGACGGAGACGCCGATGGCGGTGGCGCTACATTCCAACGTCGGTCTCATGCACGCGACCATGACGATCTTCAACGCCTGGTGCGATCGCACGCCGATGATCATCTTCGGCGCCACCGGTCCGGTGGACGCGCACAAGCGCCGGCCGTGGATCGACTGGATCCACACCTCGAAGGATCAAGCATCGATGATTCGCAACTACACTAAGTGGGACGACCAACCGGCCTCGCCGCAAGCAGCGGTGGAATCGGTGCTGCGCGCCAACCAGATCACTCGCAGCGCGCCCTTTGGGCCGGTTTACGTTTGCCTCGACGTCGGTCTGCAGGAGGAGCCGCTCACGGAGAAAGTTTTGATTCCCGATCCGGCGCGCTTCGCGCCGGCGCCCTCGCCCGCGGTGCCGCACGCGTCCGTTCTCGCCGCATTGGAGGCGATCGACAACGCGAAGTTTCCGCTGATTCTCATGGGGCGCGTGTCGCGCAAGCAAGCCGATTGGGATCGCCGGGTGCGCTTCGCTGAAATGATCGGCGCCGCGGTTTTGACGAGCAGCAACGACGCGGCTTCCTTTCCGACCACGCATCCGTTGCATCTTGCCGCGCCCTGCCTGCGCCCGAGCAAAGCTGCCACGGCGCTGATCGAAAAGGCGGACCTGATCCTAAGCATGGATTGGCTCGACCTTGGCGGCGTTTTGCGCCTGGCGCTCGGCGCCGCTCAGACCCAACAGCCTGCCGGCAAAACGATCCTCCATTGTTCGGTGGATAGTTATCGCACCAACGGGTGGAGCATGGACCACCAGGCGCTGGCGGCGGTCGATATCCCGATCCACGCAGAGCCCGATCAATTTATCGCCCAGATGCTCGACGAGCTGGATGCCAAGAAAACAGCCAAAATCAAAACCCGGCCGGAGATGAAGAACATCGTTCATTGGAACGACGCGCTCGGCGCCAATGCGAAAGCCACGAACGGGAAGTCGATGACGCTTTGGGATATGGCGATGACCGTGCGCGAATTTGCTAAAAAACGGCCGATCACATTCGCCCGTCTATCGCTCGGCTGGCCCGGCGAAGCGAATGAGTTCGACGGACCGCTCTCTTTCATGGGCAACGACGGGGGCGGCGGGGTCGGCACCGGGCCGGGGCACTGCGTTGGTACGGCGCTGGCGCTCAAGGGCAGCGGCCGGATTCCCGTAGGCATCATCGGCGACGGCGATTATTTGATGGGCGTGCAGGCGCTTTGGACCGCGTCTCACTTGGAGATTCCTCTGATGATCGTGGCGGCGGACAATCGTTCCTATTTTAACGACGAGATGCATCAAGAGCGCGTCGCGCAGATGCGCGATCGCCCGCCGCAGAATCGCTGGATCGGCCAGCGTATCGACGACCCGCGGGTGGATCTAGTCGCGATGGCGCGCGCGCAAGGATTCGAATCAGAAGCGCCGGTCTCGACGGCCGATGCGCTCGTGAAGGCGCTCAAGAAAGGCGCGGACATCGTCGCCAAGGGCGGCCGCTATTTCATCGATTCGGTGATCGAGCCGGGCTACGCCGAAAGCGGACCGGATCAGCGCGCGGGCATGGTGAAAAAGAAGTGAAATAGGATGGGCTCGTTGATCGGATGAGACGCAGACGCGGGCGATTGAGAGCGGCAAGACAAAAGGTATCGGGTCGCCGCGTTTCTTCGGTTAATGTCTTCTCGGCTCAGCATAAAAGAGGCTGGAATCCGCCTGTCCTTCGGCGGACAAATTCCGATGTCTAGATACGAATGAAGCTCATTCATCGCGTCATTTCGAGTCCTCCGGAGGACTCAGAGCCTGTGAAAAAATTAGCCGTTGCCCTTCGACGAGCTCAGGACGAACGGCTAAGTACTTAAATTCCCATTGTGCAATACCGCTCGTGGTGAGCATGTCGAACCATGAGCGGATTTTTTCACAGCCTCTCAGAATAAACTCCGTGAGGAATCTTTCCCCGGCGCAGCTTGAATTTTTTGCTTTCCACGTCTAAAAATAGGCTGCGTCTCATACAACACACCTGCACTAACGATGCTCGATTCGAATACTTGGTTAAGTTACCGCTCACGCCTCGCTGCGCTTGCGGGTGCCGCGGCGCTTGTCGCCGGCGGTTGCAACCTGATGCTCGAACCGATCGAGCAGCGTTTTTTGTTTCGCGTGCGGAGCGTTGACCCGGCCTACCTCAACGCGGTCGCATCGCGTGAGCGCGGCATCGAGGAAGTGCGTCTCAAGACGCCGGACGGCGTGACGCTGCATGGCTGGCTGAAACATCCGGTGGCGGCGCGCCCCGGCAAGCGTTTTCCTCTGGTCATCGTTTTCGGCGGCGTGCGCCGGGAGACTTCCTGGCTGATCGATCGCGGCGACAAGCCCGAACGCTGGGGATGGCTATTCATCAACTATCGCGGTTTTGGTCTTTCGGAGGGCGAACCGTCCGAGCGCGTCGTCATGGAAGACGCCGGCCTCATCTACGACTATGCTTCGGCACGTCCCGATGTCGACCCGTCTAACATCGTGGTGCTCGGCCGAAGCCTGGGCACTTACTTCTCGGTGGCCCTGGCAAAGACGCGCCAAGTGCGCGGCGCGATTCTCGCCACGCCATTCGACAGCTTTGCCGCGCTCGGCGAGGAGCGTTATCCCTGGCTGCCGATCGGACTGATACTCAACGGGCGCTACGACGCAGCGGCGATCGCGCCAAAAATCAAAGTTCCCGCGCTGTTTGTCCTCGCCGAACGCGACGACGTCACTCCCGCCGCGCGCGGCGCCGCGCTTGCGAGCGCATGGGGCGGGCCGCAGCGCACCGTAACGATAGCCGGAGCGCGTCACTATGGGATCGAACGGCGCGACGAGTTCTGGAACGCGGTGACCGAGTTTCTGCGTAAGCTCGAATCCGATCCAGCACGGCACGAGGGCTATGCCGGCGGCATCGATTCTCAGCCGTAGCAGCCTGTTGAAACTCTCTCGGAGTCCTTCGACATGCTCAGAGCCTGCACTGAGTTTATCGAAGTGACGAACGGAGGGGAACTTTATATTGTTCATGACTTTCCGTTTATGCTGAGACTCTCGAAGCATTCCTAACCTCTTTCAGCGACTGTGGCTACGGTGTGATCCAGCGATATTTTCCCAGCCAAATTATTGTGGCATGGGTTCGTTTAGTTTACTCTCAGGTCACTTGCGAGCGAGGAGGCTGCATGATCAAAGCCAAAATTTCTTCAGTGATGACAATTTTATTTGCTCTCGGCGTTACGACTGCGGCGGCGCATGCAGCCATGCAGGACGATGTCGATCGAGCTATATCGATCATTGAACGGTTCGAAGAGATACCCGAGAAGGCAATCCCGCCACGAGTGCTGCGCGACGCCAAAGGTTTGGCGATCCTCACCATGACCAAAGCCGGCTTCATTGTGAGCGGCAGGGGCGGCTCGGGAGTTATCCTCGCGCGCACCGACAATGGCTGGAGCGCTCCCTCGGCAATCGGCACGGGCGGGATAGGAGTCGGCTTTCAAGCCGGAGTGCAGGTCTCCGAGTATGTGATCATTTTAAATACCCAGGAGGCCGTGAACGCGTTTTCACAAGGCAGCAATGTCACTCTCGGAGCCAACCTGAGTGCCGCAATCGGACCCGTTGGACGTTCAGCCGAGGCCGGTGCCGCGCCGCAGGCGGCGATCTATACTTACAGCCGCAGCCAAGGAATTTTTGCCGGCGTTTCGTTGGAGGGGACGGTCATCGCGACCCGGTATCGAGCCAACGAGGAGTACTATGAAAAGCCGGTTTACGTGCACGATATCCTCGCGGGCAAGATAAAACCGCCGGCCGGCGCAAAAAAACTGGTCGAGGTTCTGTCAAAATACTGAGCACAGTTCACGGCCGAGGCCGCACGGTCTAGGATATTCTCAGCAGCGGCGCCGTGTTCGCGACTGCGCATCGCAGACACGCTGCTACTTTATGCGCTGTCAGGGTGCGTCCGTTTTACTTTCACTGAGAACACTACCTTCTATCCTCGCCTCTTAACATCCCCGCAATGAGTCTGACTTTGGTACTGCGTCGATCTTATTGCAGCCCGAAGATCTTGCCGTACACGCCGGTGAGCCGGTCGATCATCCCGGCGTGTTCTTGTTTCATGTAGATCGTCTGCTTGCCCTGGACGAATTTATACGCCGGCGTCCCCGGCACAAAGGCCGAAGTATGTCCGCCGAACTTCTGCAATATTTCCTGAGCCGCCGGAACCGTAAGAAACGCCGAAAAGAGATGGCCGGCATTGGGATGGACGGCGCCTTTGAGCACGCCGGCATTATAGGCCGGAGAAATCACCGGCGTGACTTCTTCGGCGTGGACAATCGGCGCGCCGGCGACCTTGGCTTGGTGAACGAAGCTGTCGGTTAGCGTGATCGCGACCAGAACCTCGCCCAACTGCCTGCGGCTGTAGATTGTGCCGAGCGGTCCCAGGATGGGTTAGTGCGAAGGGTTTCGCTTGGCAAGACCAATCTAAAGGCAAGATCGCGGATAAAGTGCCGACCACCGGCCCGGTCATTCGGCTAATCGTCGCGCCGGCGCGGGACTAGCGGCGGCGGGTTGCAGGTGCGCCAACTGCACTAGCTGATCACGAGCTTCGAGCAACGTGGCGGCGACCCGGTCAGTGCCTGCCGACGTCAAAGATATGCGGGCGTTTTCGACGCTATCGTACGATCCCCAGCGGCCGGCTATGATTTTAATCTCGGGAAACCGCGCTCGCATTCTTTTGCAGAGATAGCGGGCGCGTGCCAGGCCGCCCGGAGCAATGGCGCCGATACAGACCAGCCGCGTCTGCTGCTGCTGCCCGACCAGTGACACCATTTCGGATGCGAGCATGTCAGCGGAGATCACGTCCATTTTATAGCGGCGCCCGTCGAGAAGTTTCGCGAACGTCAGTAACGCCACCTCGTCGGCCTTGCCGTCGGCTGGAAAGCCGACTATTGGAACAATTTGCTCAGGCGGGACGCTTTCAGGTTCGGCCGATTCGGAATGCTCATCATGTGCAGTCGATTCGTCGAGGTGGTTTTCAAGATCCTCCAAAATCGCTCGGGTTCCGTGATAGACGGCTTGCTCATCTCCCTCCGTCAGTTGGCCATGGCGCCGATCGTTTTTTGCCCGGCTCAGAGCGGGAATAAAAACTTCATCGTAGAGTTCCGCAGCCGAATGATACTTAAGATACTCTTCAACGATCTCCTCGCCCTCGTCCTCGTCCAGCGCCAACATGCGCTGGTAATAGTTGACGTGAGGTTCGAGAGCGGGCGCGTCGCTCAAGAGCACAGTCACGAAGGTGATCTCGGGCACGTATTTCGAGAAGACCACCAAACAGACCGTGAGAGGGGTTGCCAACACCAAACCGACCGGTCCCCACAGCCAAGTCCAGAAAGCCGCCATGGTGAGAATGGCTATTTCAGAAACGCCGGCGCTTTCGCCGTATAACAGCGGCTCGAGCAGCAAGTTAGTCGTCAGCTCAAGCAGCACAAACGCGCCGACGACCATGAGAGGGAATATCCAACCCTGAAAATGAGCCAGGCTCAATGCAGTCGGCATGATCGCCCCGAGCCAGGGTCCGACATAGGGAATGAAGCGCAGCAGCGTTGCCATGAACCCCCACAGCAGAGCGTAGGGGACACCGAGCATGAATAGCAGGATGCCGACCGCGAAGCCGAAACCGCTGTTGATCAGCAGCTGCGCCAATAGATAGTGACTGATTCTCTGCCCCGCTTCTTCCAGGGCTTTGGTCGTCACGGTCAAACGGCTGTAGCCCAAAATGCGAATCAGCCGATTGCGCAACTCCTCCCGTTGAATCAGCATGAAGATTACCAGCGCGATGGCGAGACCGGCGGCGGCGAGCCGTTCCAACATCGGTCCGGTAACCAGGGGAATCGGCCAGAATGCCGACTCTTCCTCGGCGGCGACGACAACTTGGCGCGGCGGCGGTTCGCTGGCGCGATCTTTGGTATTTTCCAACTCGCCCTTGACCTCTTCGACCGTCTGTTCAACTTTTTCCAGCGCGCCGCCTCTTTTTAGATCGCGCAGGTCGGCGATTTTCTCCGCGATATTTCTCCGGTATTGAGGCAGCTCGTCGGCCAGACTGGCCATCTGCCGCACCACGACCCAGCCCACGCCGAGCAGAATCGACAAAGTGAAAATCGCGGCGATGGCAACGGAAGGAATCCGTCCTAAACGCAAATGTTCGAGCGCACCGACTACTGGGGCCAGGACGAACGTGAGCAGAATCGCGACTGCCATGGGGACCAGTATCTCCTGCGCCCAGTAGAGAATCGCGACGACAAGAACTCCGGTCGGTAGAAAAATCCAGCCCGGCAGGTTGCTGCTGCCTGGTCCGAGGGCTATTTTCGGTTGCGCCGGCGGATTAGTTGCGCCCGCGTGCAGCTGCGCCTCCGAATGGCAATTCTGAAAACGCTTTCTGAAGAGTGTAGCAAGCATTTCACATGCGCGAGGGCTACTCGACACCTTTTGACAGCAGGCTGCTCAGCCAATTGATGCCTCTGGGAAACAAGGTGTCGCGGCCGGCAGGTATCTGCTCGTAGCTGTCTTCGCCGAAGACCGGTCCTTCGGGATCGAGCGGCAAACCATCCGGAAAAATCGATTCAATCCAGGTCTCGTTCTCCCCGGAGGCGATCCATAAAGGATGGCGGCGCAAACGGGAAAGGGGATCCTCGGCAAGTTGATCGAGAACGCTCACGAGTCCTCTGGTGCGCGCGAGCACGAAGGCCCGGTCGCCGGCAAGCCCGCTGTGTTCAGCCAAAAGATCCACTCGAACGTCGCGAATCGAGCGCAGCGTGTTGGCCTCGCCGGAGCGCGCTTGCCAGGAGACATTCAATTCGGTATCGAGGCCCATGCTGCGATTGTTCATATTCGCCGAGCCGACGCTGAGAAAGCCGTCGTCGACCAACAAAAGCTTGGAGTGAATATAGACTGGGACTTCGGCGCCGTCCGCGCCCGGCACAGCGGGATAGTAGATGCCCAGGGCATGGCCGGTTTCGGCGGCTAGCTGTTTTAAGTGGCGAATGATCTTGCCCTGGGCGATGCCGATGGAGGCCTGCTCGACGAAAGCATTGGCTTCCTTGGCGAGCACTAAAATAATTTCCAGGCGCGCCCGGCGCCGATCGGTCATCCGTCTGACCAATGCCTCATAGATTGCCTGGGAGCTGAAATATTGATTTTCGATATACACCAGCGATTCGGCGGCGCCGACGGCGTCGCGGAACAAGCGGCGGATCTCGCGCACGGATTCATTGCCGGTCTCGGTGGTTTTGACCTGGGTCCGGCTGATCGCGACGCGGTTGGAACTGATCGGCAGCGCGTTTTTGAGATGGACCGAAGGATTGCGATCCGAAGCGGGGAGATCGAGCTCACAATCACAGACCGCGCGCCACTGTTCTTTAAATAGCCGCGTGAGATGTTCGGCGACGGCGCCGACATGGTACGACTGCACGTCGTGAAAGGGGGGATAGGAAGTTCGGTCCGCATTGACGCGCCGCGGATTGACCGCGCGATGGTCCCGCTCATCCCAGCGGCCCGAGCAAATGTCGAGGCCGCCTAAAAATGCCATCCGGCCGTCGATGACAACATATTTCTGATGGTGGCTGGCGCCGAACGGGTGACGGGAGTCGAAGCAGAATTGAATTCTCTCATCGGCGCTCCATTTAAAGTACCAGCTCTGCAGCCATTCCCGGTCGATGCAGTAAAGAACGCTGAAGTTCCACGCGAGGATGTAAACCCGGAGGTCCTTTTTGCTCTCGCAGAGTTTATTGAGAAAAGAAATCAGCGTGCATTCGCCGCCAACGTCGTCGTCGCGCAGCAACCGCGCATCGCTGTCGAATTGCCAGCCCGAAAGCAGGATGAAGCGCTCGGCGGTCTCGGCCGCGGCGCAGAAGCCGCGATAGTAATCGCTGCCGTCAACTAGTAATCCGGTTTCGCCGACTTCGCTAATCTCGCAGCAATTGATCCCCGGAATCAGGATGTCATGCATTGTTAAACTCAAAACCCAAGCCGTCGACCGCACAAACGCGCTGCAGCGACTCCGCTGCTGAATCTAAACGCAACTTGGGTGCCAAGGAAAAGTCTTTGTATATCTAAACTGCCAATCGCCTTGGAGGATTAATGCTTACAAGATTTTGAGTTCGCGACGGTGTTTAGCCTGCAATGTGGACCCAGCGCTCGTAGCATATCGCACCGCCGAGGCGGCAGTTTTAGGAATCAAAATTTTGTTCGTGCAAGAGCCGCGTCATTTTTTCGGCGCGCGGAGGAAGAGGCTTAATCCGGCCGAGGCGAACAACATGCCGATGAAGATGCTGAAAGAAAGATTGTAACTTTGCGTGGCGTCGAAGAGGAGGCCGAAGAAAGGCGGACCGCCCGCGGAAAAGGCGCTGGTGATCAGCGAACCCATGCCGCGGATTTTTCCGAGCGAGGTGCGGCCGAAATAATTTGCCCAGATCATCTCCGCCAGGATGGCGGTTCCGCCCATGCCGATGCCGTAGAGAAAAAAGCCGGCGTAAAGGGAAACGAGTCCCGGGTCGGACAGGGCCAGCAAGATCCCGCCGGCCTGAATCAGGAACTTCGCCATAATGAGCCTGGCGACATTCACGCGTTCGGCGATCAGGCCCCAAACCATCGGCGTGCTGAACTGCATGATCGCAATGATGCTCATGACCAGCGCCGCCACCATCGCGGGATGCCCCTGATCGCTGACGAATGAGAAAACGTGAAGGTTGAGCCCGGTCACGCCGACGTGGGAAACCCCGAACGTGATGACGATGAGCCAGAAAGCGGAGGTGCTGAGCGCTTCGCGCCGATTCCACGCGACTTCGTCGACTGTGCTGGGCCGTGCCTTTGCCGAATGGGTCTTGGCCGCGGGTGCGATGTTTTCTGGTTGTCCGGCGGCTCCGCCGTCGGGCAGGAGGCCCACGTCTTCCGGGCGCCGGCGCATGAAGAGCAGCGAAGGAGCGACGACCAATACCAGTGTCACAATGCCGAAGACGACCCAAGCGCCGCGCCACCCCGCGTAAAGAATAAGCGAGGCCGCTGCCACCGGCATGCAGACTTTAGCGAGGCCGTGACCCATGCCGGCGAGAGCGAGGGCGCGGCCGCGCATGCGCATGAACCATTGCGAGATGGAAACGTTCACCACCATGGAGCCCATCAGCGTGTCGCCGGGACTGACGAGCAGCCAGCGTACGAACATGAACTGCCAAAAATCCCGCGCCTGACCGAGCAGGAGAAATCCCAAGCCGGAGATCAAACCGCCGGCGGCGATCAGCCAGCGGCCGCCGTGACGGTCCAGCAGAGTGCCGACCATCGGCGCCGCCGCCGCGCCGATGAGGATCTCACCGGAGCGGATGAGTGAAAATTCGCCTCGCGATAACCCCAGATCCTGTGAAAGCGGTTTGAGGAAGACGCTGAGCGTGCTCGATATCGAGAAGGCCGACGCGATATGGGCAAGAAAGCCGACGGCGACGATCACCCAGCCGTAGAAAAACTTCGATGCGTTGGTTGTCTGCGCGCGAGTAGAGACTGGCACGTTCCTGGTTGTATCAGGGAAGAAAGGCAAAAGTAAAAAGTAAAAATTAGTAACGAGCCGGCGAATCCACAAGAAAATTCGATCGCACCACGAAGCACACAACGTCGCAGAGCCGCAACCAAACTCGGATTAATCTCGCGCAAAGACGTAAGGCGCAACGAAAAAGCAGTTGTCATTGCGACCCCATGGGAGGAATCTTTCTTAGATCCCTCGCATTCGCTCGGGATGACGGTGCCGGGGCCGTCACTTAGAGTCTTGGCGCCTTGGCGCGAGCAATATCCGACTCCGAGAGCCTTCGACTCCCAGAAAATTTGCGCAAGCTGCGCCAACCGTGAGCAAAAGCGGAAGAATTTACAGATTAATACATTTCACTTCTGAACTTCGTACTACTATAGTTGAGAACTTGCGCAGCTTGCGCAAATCTCACGGATTCGAACCCTTTCGAACTCGGATAATCTTCCCGCAAAGGCGCCAAGACGCCAAGTTAGGAAATTGTTTTTTACCTTTGCGTCTTGGCGCCTGGGCGGGAGATATTCCCAGTTATTTTTTTGCGTACTTTGCGTTCTCTGCGATAAACTTCAGTCTGGGTCCTTTTTCCGAGGGCGCGATCAATCGCGCCCCTACCTTGTGACCCTTGTGATCTCTGTGGTTAATTCTTCTTATTCGGTTGCGGCTCTGCCGTGCTGGGCCCTTTGCGATTTTCGTGGTGAAATTTCGTTTCTGCTCTCGCCGTGCCAAGCTCATTTCGCTGCGGCGGCCTTGCGCCGGCCGATGGCGGCTTCGGCTCGCGGGCTGATCGCGCGCTCGACGGCGACGTTCAAGAGCGCGGGCTTGGCCGATGCCAAGGCCCGCTCAATCGCCGGCTTCAGATCGTCCGGGCGTTCGACAAACTCGCCGTAACCGCCCAGGCCCTGCACCAACTGGTCGTAGCGAGTCTGCAGCAAGTCCGTAGCGACCGGGCGGCCATAGAGACCGAGCTGAATTTGCCGGTCGATGCCCCACGCGGAGTCGTTTCCGAGTATGGCGACGATATTGAGCTTGTGGCGCACCGCGGTGTCGAATTCCATGCCGTTGAAACCGAAGGCGCCGTCGCCGGTGAGCATGAACACGCGCGAATCGGGATAGGCGATCTTCGCCGCCAGGGCAGTGGGCAATGACGAGCCCAGCATTCCGAGACTGGAAACGTTGAACCAGTGTTTCGGTTTCAACGCCGGAAGATAGGATCTGCCGAAATGGCAGAAGTCGCCGCCGTCGAAGACCAGGCAATCGTCGGGGCGGAGAATCGATTTGACCGTCTTGTGAACGAACAGCGCATGCATCGGCGTCCGCGGCTGGGCGAGGTTCTCGGCCCACTCCGCCTGGGCTGAGCGCGCCGCGCGCAGCTCGTCGAGCCACGCGAGATCTTTCCATTGATATTTTGCCGCCTCCTTGGTCATCTGCTCCAGCACGCTGGCGACGTCGCCGATCAGGCCGACGTCGACGCCGCGGTTGCGGCCGATCTCGAGCGGCGAAGGATCCACTTGAATGATTTTGGCGTTGCCGGCGACATGCGGCGGACGGCAGAAGCCGATGATGAAATCCTGCTTGCGGCCGAGCAGCACGACCAGGTCGGCCTCGCGCACTTTCGCCGCGGCGCGATTCAGGCCGCGCTCGAAATAACCAAAGCCGTAAGGATGATCGTCGGGAATCAATCCCCGCGACTGTTCTTCCGTTACAATCGGCAAGCGCGTCGTTTCGGCGAAGCGCTGCATCGCTTCGCCCGAGAGCGTGTAGCCGGCGGCGCCGCCGGCGATCACCAGCGGTCGCTGTGCCTGGCGCAAGAGCGCGACAGCTTGGCGCACCTTCTTGGGGTCGCCCAGCGCCGCTGATTTCGTACGATAAGCATCAGGCGCGATGAACCCGATGTCATCTTCCTCGACGCTCTGCTCCTGGATGTCGATGGGAATGGTCAGATGAACCGGCCCGCGCCGTCCGCTGAAGGCCAGCCGCATGGCGCGCGCGATGAATTCAGGAATTCTTCGCACGTCGTGGACCATGAACGAGCCTTTGCACATGGGTCCCGCCATGCCGACCTGATCGATTTCCTGCTGGGCGCCGCGCCCCAAATCGTGCGCGTCGGCGCAGCCGGCGATGGAGATGACCGGGCTCTCGGTATGCATCGCGTTGGTGAGCCCCGGGATGGCGTTGGCGAATCCCGGGGTGGTGTACATGCAAACGCCGGGCTGCTCGGTGATGCGGCCCCACGCGTCCGCCATGTGAACGGCGGCTTGCTCGTGACGGGTGTCGATGATGCGGAAGTCCTGATCCGCCATCACGTCCAATATGGGCAGGATATGATCGCCGGCCAATGCGAAAATATTTCTTACGCCTTCGAGCTTGAGCGCCTTACAGAGTAGATGACTTCCGGTGACTCGGGCCATTGCCGCCTCCTGTTAGCTAGCAGACTGCTGAAAAAGACTCATAGGCTTCGTTGCGCTCAATCGCCGCTCGTCAACGTATCGCCGCAGTACGCCTCCTCACGTCGATCTTTCGCGCGCCTCGCCTCTGAGATCTTTTTGAGCAGCCTGCAAACAAAATTTTTCAGCAACCTGCTAGATGAGCGATGCCGTTCGAAATTGTTTAAGGGTGCATCGAGACAACGAACTTCGGTTTAATACAGCGCGACCGCGCCAGTCAATCGCGAGGTTGGAACTGCGACACAAAGCTCATGGCTGCCCGACCCGGCAGCACTCGATGAGTTCCTTGATATGCGCGCTCGTAGAAAGGTGATTACAAACCTCGAGCAATCGCGCGGGTGGGTTTGGCAGAAGCCAAGTCATTTTTTCGAGTAGCTCCGCATTGCTTAACGGCGCATCGGGATGACCTCTTGGCTGGCGCACCACGATTTCTTCGGTGCGCCCATCAGTCAGTTCGGCTTTTAGCCGAACGCCCATATTTCCCTGGGTGTCGAAAGCCCTGTCCATCTCAGAGTCGATCACCAGCTCGATTTTCGCCATCACATTTTTGACTTCGGTTGTTTCCCAAGGCGCACCTTCATATTCGAGTGGAGTCAGCCGGCCGCGCAGGAGCGCCATCGCCATAACATAAGGCGCACTGTGATCGGCCGCCTCCCGGCTCGCGGGAGCAAAAGCCGGGGCCGATCCCTGTACGCCGCCGCAGACGTTGCGGTGGCCGTAGACGACGAGCTTGCGCACGCCGGCGGCGCGAATGCCGCTTTGATTGAGGCGCAGGACGGCCTCGATGGCGGCTTGTGTGTAAAGCTGTGCCGGGTACACCTTGATCATGTTTGCCGTCGTAGTCCAGCGCTCACCGAGTTGCTCCAGTCGGGCTGCAACAATTCCCGGATCTCCAGAGAGAACTAACCGAGATAAAGCGGTTTCGAGCGCATCCGGATTGGCGGTCATGCCGAGCGTGGCCAACTCGACAGCTTCCAACGCGCGCTCGAGGACCAAACCGACCGCCACGCTCTTGATCATCGGAATCGCATGGGTTGGTTTGAGCCAGGTATTCACGACTGCGTTGGTTGCGACGGAGAGACCGCACGCTTGCACGGCTTCGGCAGGCGTTGCGCCCGCGAGCCGAGCGGCCACCAGCGGAATCGACCACCCGACGTTGGTCAGCGCATGGAGACCGCGCTCCCAGAAGTTCAGCGATTCAGCCAGAGCGCCTTGCAGCTCGTAGGATGCCACCAGACAAGTCAACAGTTCCTCTCCGCTGCGCCGATATTGCTCGGCGAGGGCGAGCAGGCCCGCCGTGCCGTCGCTACAGTGGCCGGAAGGGCCGCCGCGACTCAAAACGAAGATATCATTGGCGTCGAGATGGCGCACCATCGTGCCGTTGACCAGCGCGGCCAGGCCGGCGGGGACCTTCTCGGCCGTGCTGATGATCGTTGCATCGGCGCGGCCGCCCTTGGCGAGCGCATGCTTTCTTAGTGCCCGAACCGTTGCCGTGTCGCGCGCGCCGAGAGCGCAAGCGATTGTGTCAGCCAAGTGTCGTCGCGCGACGGCTACGACGCCGGCGGGGATGGAATCGTAGCGCAGACCAAAGGTAAATTCGGCCATCCTTTGCGCCAGAGTTCGAAGATTATTTTCTCCGCTGGCCATACAGTCCTTTATATCGCCGCCCGATGAGTTACGCCAATAAATTATACCCCAGCAAGAGCAAGCTGCGGGATATCCAACCCGATCGAGACGCGTAGAGACTGTGTGCAATATGAGAAATCACCTGTATGTCATGCTGAGTCCTTTCGGCGACTCAGGATTAACTCGGCGAAGCATCTGCTGGAGTAAACTGTCATGCTGAGCAAAGCGAAGCATCTGCTTTTTACCGCTTCAGAAAAGCAGATTCTTCGGCTGCGCCTCAGAATGACATGCTGACACAGTCTCGAAGCGTAAGGGTAACTCGATCTTGATGTAGGGGCGCAGCATGCTGCGCCCCTACTATCTTTTGTAGGTCCCTTGACATAACCAGATGCGAGACAGTAAGGGAGAAGTACAAATTGTTTTGACGGGGGTATTATGAAAAAGATCCGTTTCAAAACTTCACCGCCGGTCGGGCGCTGGCTCGCCGTCTTTGGCCTATCGTTGGCGCTCGCCACCCCGGCGCTCGGCGCCGCCCCTTATTATGAGGGCAAATCGATCGAGATCATCATCCCGTTTCCCGTTGCCGGCGGCACCGACATCTGGATCCGCACGATCGCACCGTATCTCGAAAAACATATTCCCGGCAATCCTAATTTAACCTTTCGCAACATCGGCGGCGGCCGAGGCATCCCGGGCATGATGGAGTTTGCTCACAAGGCCAAACCGGATGGACTCATGTTGCTGGTAAGCTCGGCGACCAACTATTTTCCGGTTCTGTTGGGCGACAAGGCGGCCAAGTACGACCTGCGCCAGTGGAAGCCGCTGCTGGTCAATCCCGTGGGCGGCGTGATGTATGCTTCGCCGGCCTCGGGAATTAAGCGCGTTGAGGATGTCGCCAAAGTCAAGAATCTAATTTATGGCGGCATCAGCGCCATCGGCCTCGATCTAATTCCGCTTATAAGTTTCGAGCTGTTAGGGATGGACACCAAAGACGTGCTTGGTTTCAAGGGCAGGGGAGACGCGCGCATCGCGTTTGAGCGCGGCGAAACCAACATCGACTATCAAACCACGCCTGCCTACAACGCCACCGTGGTGCCGCTCATCAAGGAAGGCAAGGCCATACCGCTGATGAGCTTTGGGCAGCTCGACGACAACGGAAATATCATCCGCGATCCCGCCGTGCCGGATCTGCCGACCGTTCCGGAAGTTTACGAAAAGCTCAAGGGCAAAAAACCCTCGGGCAAGTTCTGGGAGACCTATAAGATCTTCATGCCATCGGCGTTTGCCGTGCAGAAGATTCTCTGGGTCAAGGGCGATGCACCGGCGGAGGTGGGGCAGGTGTTCTATACGGCTGCGGACCGGCTCGCGAAAGACAAGGGGTTTCTCACCAAGACGGACAAAATCCTGGGCGGCTATCCTCTATTGCGCGGCGATCGCCTGGAAAAGACCATCCGAGAAGCGTTTCAGATTGATGCGGAGACCCAGCGCTTCGTCAGGGACTGGGTAGGAAAGAAATACCGGGTAAAGTTCGATTAGCAGGCTGCAAGGCAGAAGACTGGAGTGGTGGAGTAATGGAGTGATACTATTTAAACCCAACACTCCAATACTCCAGTGCCCCATCATTCCAATTCTTTTGTAGCTTCACAT
Source organism: Binatia bacterium (assembly GCA_050735675.1). Classification (GTDB taxonomy): domain Bacteria; phylum Desulfobacterota; class Binatia; order UBA9968; family UBA9968; genus DP-20. Next base: position 16,146 of record JBOHVN010000258.1, read on the forward strand.
GTGGGATGCCGCCCTAATCGCTCTGGAGAGGTTCGCGAGTCCGTCTCATTTAGGTATCCTCATGGCCGGCGTATTGGCCGGCACGGTCATCGGTATCTTGCCCGGCCTGGGTGGCATCGCCTCCGTAGCCCTCCTGCTCCCTTTCATTTACACACTCGATGTCCACACGGCAATGGTGCTTCTGATCGGATCCTTGGCGGTGGTCCACACCGCGGACACGATCACCTCGGTGCTGATCGGAACCCCGGGCGGCGCGGCAACTGCGGTGACCGTTCTAGATGGGTATCCGCTGGCCAAGCAGGGCCAGGCGGCCAGGGCCTTGAGCGCCGCCTTTTTGTCGTCGATGATCGGCGGCCTCATTGGCACGGTTTTCTTGACGCTATCCCTGCCCATCGCACGGCCTCTCGTGCTTTTTTTCGGCTCTCCCGAGTTGTTGATGCTGTGCGTTCTCGGTCTTTCTTTCGCCGGCTTTCTCACCGGCGGCGCGCCGCTCAAGGGTGGATTGGCGGCCTGCCTTGGGCTTTTACTAGGCAGCGTCGGTTCGGCGCCCGCGGATGCGGTCGACCGCTACACCTTTGACCAGCTTTACCTAGTCGACGGTATTCCCCTAGTGGCGGTGGCGCTGGGAATATTCGGCATCGCGGAAGTTATCGATCTGCTGGTGAAAGGCGGCCGCGTCGCCGAGCGGGTCGATTTGGGCCACGGTTGGATGCAGGGAGCCAAAGATGTCCTGCAACATTGGGGCATCGTGGTGCGCGGTTCCCTGATCGGTGTCTGGGCCGGAATTCTTCCGGGCATCGGGGCTACTGCGGGGTCCTGGATGGCCTATGGGCACGTGGTAGCTATGGCGCGTGACCGAGAGTGCTTTGGCAAGGGCGATATTCGCGGCGTGATCGGCCCGGAGAGCGCCAACAACTCCGTCGATGCCGGTGATCTCATCCCGACGCTCCTATTCAGTGTGCCGGGAGGAGCCCCGGCTGCGATCCTGTTAGGCGCGCTGTATTTCTACGGCATCCAGCCCGGCCCGCGCATGGTTCAGGAGAATCTCGATCTGATTTTTACCATCATCTGGAGTTTTGCCTTCGCCAACGCCATAGGCGCAGCCCTCTGCTTCTTCCTGAGCCCCGCGCTGGCCCGCTTCACCTGGGTTTCCTTCGCTCAACTGGCTCCGGCCATCGTGGTCACGATTGTTTTTGGCGCCTTTCAAAGCTCCCAGCATTTCGGAGACCTTTTCGCCCTCCTTAGCTTGGGATTTGTGGGCTGGCTCATGAAGCAACTGGGCTGGCCGCGCGCACCGTTTCTCGTGGGCTTCGTTTTGACCAAGCCGACCGAACAGTACCTCTGGCTATCGATCAGCCGCTATGATTTCGAATGGCTGTTGCGGCCCGGAGTTATTGTAATGGGCTTGTTGCTCCTGGCCACGATCGTCTGGATCGTTCTCGGGAGAAGCCGGACAAAGGAGACTCCGGGTGAGGAGTCGAGTGAGGGAGCGGTCGTCTTGGGAAAAGCTCCCTCGGTCCTGTTCACTTTTGCCGTCTTGGTTGTGGTCGCGGCGGCGCTGTACGAGGCGCAAAACTTTCCTCACTTGGGCGCGATCTTTCCGATGGCGGCGACGATTCCTGCCGTTTTCATGGCCGCAGCCCAGCTCATTGTCGAACTGCGCGCCGATAAACCGGCGCCGCCGCCCGAGACGCGCAAGAAAACTAAGTTGGCTCTCGGCTATTTTGTTTCGCTGGTGTTCTATCTCTTGATGATTTTGCTTTTCGGCTTCGGCATCGCCACCGCCGTTTTCACTTTCGCTTTTCTCTACGGCTGGGTGCGCATACGCTGGACTCATGCCTTGATCTACACGGCCGCCATGGTCGGCGTGGCGCTGCTCATGAGTTGGCTGCTCAACCTTTACTGGCCGGGGGGCATGCTTTTCGAATGACAATAGATTTTCACGCGCCCTTCGACGTGTTGGTTGTCGGCGGCGGCAATGCGGGACTCTGCGCCGCGATCACGGCGCGGCGCGGCGATGCGCGGGTGCTCGTGCTCGAAAGCGCGACCAAGGACTTTCGCGGTGGCAACAGCCGCCACACGCGTGACATCCGCTACATGCACAAAGCTGCCACGAAGTACGTCACCGGTCCATACGAGGAAGAGGAATTTTGGGAAGATCTACGGCAGGTCACCGGAGGCCAGACCAACGAACGGCTCGCCCGGCTGACGATTCAAGGCTCTGAAGAGCTCGGCGACTGGATGCCGGCCAACGGCGTGCGCTGGCAGAAGCCGCTGCGTGGCACTCTGCACCTGACCCGGACCAATTTATTCATGCTCGGCGGCGGCAAGGCGATGATGAACGCCTATTATGATACCGCTTGCCGGCTTGGAATAGAGATCGCCTACGAGTCGGAAGTCGGTGAATTGATCATCCGCGACGGCGCATTTCAGTCGGCGAAGATAGTTCGCAACGGCGCGTCGCAAGAAATTGCAGCCAAAGCGATCGTTGTTTCCGCCGGCGGCTTCGAAGCCAACATTCCTTGGTTGAGGGAGTATTGGGGCGAGGCCGCCGATAACTTTATCATCCGCGGCACCAGGCATAATCAGGGACGTATGTTGAAAGAGCTGCTCAAGCACGGCGCCAAACCGGTCGGCGATCCGCGCGGTTGCCACGCTGTCGCGCTCGACGCGCGCGCGCCGAAGTTCGACGGCGGCATCGTGACGCGCCTCGATAGCCCGCCGTTCGGAATCGTCGTCAACAAAGATGTGAAGCGTTTTTACGACGAGGGAGAAGATTTTTGGCCTAAGCGCTACGCGATCTGGGGCGGACTGATCGCGCGACAAACGGATCAAATTGCCTATTCCATCGTCGACGCAAAGGCGCTGCCGCACTTCATGCCCTCGGTATTTCCACCGCTGGAGGCGCGCTCCATTGATGAGCTGGCCGTCGCCCTGGGTCTCGATCCGGCGCGGCTTACGGCCGGGGTAAACGAGTTCAACAAGGCGGTCAGGCCAGGCGAGTTCAATCCCGGCAGTTTGGATAGTTGTCGCACGGAGGGACTCGATCCGCCCAAGAGCCACTGGGCGCGGCGCATCGATACGCCGCCTTACTACAGCTACCCGCTGCGCCCCGGCATTACTTTTACTTATCTGGGGGTCACGGTGAACGAGCAGGCGCACGTCATCATGCAGGACGAGCGGCCGGCCAAGAATATTTTTGCAGCGGGGGAAATGATGGCCGGCAATATACTGGGAAAAGGTTATCTGGCCGGATTCGGGTTAACCATCGGTTCGGTCTTCGGCAGAATCGCCGGCCGGGAGGCGGCGCGCCATGTCGGAACTTGATCTCCTCAAAGACGGCGAGCGGCAGATGACGATCTGCAACGCATGCCGCTACTGCGAGGGGTATTGCGCGGTCTTTCCGGCGATGGAGCTGCGCCGGACTTTCACCAAGGCCGATCTTACTTATCTCGCGAACCTCTGCTTCGATTGCCGCGACTGCTATTACGCCTGCCAGTACGCGCCGCCGCACGAGTTCAACGTCAACATCCCCAAGCTCATGGCCGAGCTGCGCACCGAAACGTATCGCAGCTATAGTTGGCCGGCGATGTTCTCCGCCCTGTTCAGGCGCAACAGCTTGGCGGTGGCATTGATCACCGCGGCCTCGGTGTTGATTATCCTGCTGCTGGTGTTGGCTTTCATGGGGAGCGATGTCTTGTTGGCGACGCATTTGGGTGAAGGCGCTTTTTATCGCGTGGTTCCCTTCGCCGGCATGGCGATGCCTCCGGCGATAATCGTGCTTTACGCTATCGCGGTGCTGTTGGCCGGCGCGCGCCGATTTTGGCGCGAGACCGGAGGAGGATTATCCGAAGTGATCGATCTGGGCGCCCTCTGGCGCGCCACTCAAGACGCATTCGGACTCGCCTATATGAAGGGCGGTGGTGACGGTTGCAACTATCCGGACGCGAGCTTCTCGCAATCGCGGCGCTGGTTCCATCATTTGGTTTTCTACGG
>JBOHVN010000259.1:0-20973 GCA_050735675.1 Binatia bacterium
CCTCAAGGCTGGTTTGGATCTCTAGAAATCCCGCGTCTATCTGACTTCGCTTGCTACTTGGGAAATCTTCAGTGCGACACCCATAGGCAGTGGATTATCGCCGATGCTCAAAGCCGTGCCTAATCTCTCCAGCTCCCAGGATGAGACCTTTTCCTTCGCAGTGGCTTCTTTTGCGGGGGCTTCCAATTTGTCGGCTTGGGGCAATTTGATCAGGTAATTGACATTGTTCCCGTCACTCAGAGTCACCGAGAGAACCATCTGTTTGCCTTCTTCCGTTGCCAATGTTTGGAGCTCGGCAACTCGACTCGAAAGGCTGGTCTTGTTCACGGTATCCGTATAGAGCCAGATAAAAGCGCCGACAAAGGCGGCCATGAGTAGCCAGCCATACTGCCCGACCCTTTTCTGCCTTTTTGTAGACCGGCTTCTCTGTAGATCAAAGAACTTGCGGTAAGCTTCCTTTTCCGCCGTCAGTTTTTTAAGCGGATCTTGCTCCGGCGAACTTGACGGTTGATCGTAAGCTAGCCCCGTGCTGTTCAATATCATGCCCAGGATCACCAACCCTAAAGGGATGGCGATGATTAATAGAGGATTCATAAATTCTCTGCTTTTTCAGGCTCTTGATAGCCCGTGGATATTGGAAGAGGGAGGGGGATCAGAACCGGAAATACGTTCGCTGTCAAACCGGAGCCGAAGTCCATGCCACCGTTGAGTGCGTGGCCCGGTCTTCTACCTCTTGCGCGCCATTACAGCTCTCTAAAATGCAATAACATAAATTCGTCTTCCTTAACGTAACCTCTCTCGGGAAGGATTGCTGTCTAATAGTGGACAGTTTTGAAAAGAATTATCGCGAAAAAAGACCTGATCGTGGTTCGTGAAGGACGCCGTGGGTGGGCGTGAACAAAAGGATGAGGGCGGCAAGGAGACAAGGAGACGGTGATACTTTGACGGTTTGAGAATTCTAAAACCGCCAAAACGTGAGACTAAACGCATATGGCGGACGCATCCAGAGACATACATCGTTCATTCCACCGCCAGCGTACAGTTCGATTTGCTTTTCTTCCAGCCGCTGTTTCTCGGCAGCGTCCATAATGTACACGCCGTTTACCGCATCGATTTTCGTCGGTTCATAGAAGCTTTTGGACAGTTTCGCCTCCTCGTCGAATTCGTACATCTTAATGGCGTCCCAGGGGCAGATTTTCTTATCGAGCCGATCGTCGGACTCCGTGCCTATCAGCTCAAGCTGAGAGCCGCCCTCGACTCCTTCGACACGCAGCCCGTGTGCGTCAACTGCGCCGCGAATCTTTTCCGCGGCACGATCGGTGATAGTTACTTCTGCAGCCATTGCGATTTCCTCTCCCGTGTTTGATAAATCTCAGGCTGATACTTATTTATCTCTAACCAGCCACTTCTCTTGCATGATCTTGTCCTGGATTCTTAGAAGTCCTTCGGTCAAGGCCTCCGGGCGCGGCGGACAGCCCGGAACATAGACGTCTACGGGAACGATCTTGTCGACGCCTTTACAAACAGAATAGGCGAGTTGAAAAAGCCCCCCGCAGTTGGCGCAGCTGCCCATCGAGATTACATACTTCGGATCGGGCATCTGATCGTAGAGAAGCTTGGTGCGCTTGGCCATTTTGTAGGTGAGCGTGCCGGCGACGATCATCAGATCGGACTGGCGCGGCGTCGCGCGCGGTACCGCGCCGAATCGATCGATATCGGCGCGCGGGCCTCCTGTCTGCATCAACTCGATAGCGCAACAGGCCAACCCGAACAGCATGTACCACTGCGAAGAGGCTCGTCCCCAGTTGAGCAGGTCGTCAACCTTGGTCGTGAAAACAGTTTCCGGCAACTGGTTCAATAATGACGTAACAACCTCCTGACTCGTTCTCTACTGGCGTTTCAGAATCCGCGCTCTCTGCAAATAGAAAAAGCGATAATTCGCCTGCCGTTCGGCTGCCAGTTTATTGGCCGGATCGGTTTCGAGCGAATATTCAGGTCGAACGTGGCCAGCGTGAAAACTAATCAAAGTGACGGCGATGATTATCAAAGCCAGCGGGATGGCTATAACCGATAGAGTGCTCAATCTGTTATCTTTTTTGGCCGGAGCTGACGGCCGTTTGTTTGAAGGGCTGAGGCAGAAGGCTTACTTGAAGGATTTCAGGTAACCGCGGTCGGGAACCCTGCGCCTTTAGAGACGATAATTAAGAGTAGGCCAATCGAGTCATGATAGCAAGGCTATCTCCCATTAACCTCAAATAGTCTTCCGATCTAATCAATAGCCATCCAAGATCACCTAAAACACGATAGCGAGATAGCGATCGGAAGATCAATTCACGTTCAGGTCGTTTTCCTACGTCAAGAGCCGGCCAACGAGCGAAAAACTCACCAGTTTCCGCTTCTCCGCATCGTAGAGGGCTAGTTGTAGAGACCGCAAACTTTTCTTGAGCGTGATGGCTTCGACTGCATGAAAGGCAGGCATTTCATCGTGACATTGTTGCAGGTGGTAATTGGGAATGCCCGGCCGGACGTGGTGAATGTGATGTAATCCAATGTTGCCCGTGAACCACTGGAGAATTTTCGGCAGCTTCAAATAAGAGCTGCCTTCCAGCGCAACTCTCAGGGGATTCCAGGATTCGTGACGTATCCAATACGCGTTCTCAAACTGATGTTGGACATAGAACAGCCACAACCCAAGACCGCCGGCAATTAGAATGATGGGCAACTGAATCAAAAGGTATGTCTGTAAACCGATGGTCCAAGTCGCCATTCCGACGATGAACAAGAGCGCCAAGTTTGTGTAACTCACACTCCCGCGCTCTCTTTTTCCGGCGCCTTTGCTAGAAAATCGGTTTAAGAATAGAAAAAGCAGTACCGAGCCTGGTCCCAGCAGAATAAACGGATTACGGTAAAACCGGTAAGCGAGCCGCTTCCGTAGCGGCGCTGCCAAATACTCTTCGGTCGTCATCGTCCAGATATCGCCGACTCCGCGGCGATCGAGATCTCCTGCCGTGGCATGATGCCTATTGTGCTTATGCCTCCAGTCTTCAAACGGCGTAAAGGTCAAAACACCCGTGACGTAGCCCAGGATTGCGTTCGCCCGTCGCGACGCAAAAAAGGATCCATGACAGCAGTCGTGGAAGAGGATGAAAATACGTACCAGGAGGCCTCCTGCCACAACAGCGAGCGCCAGTGTGATCCAATAGGGATACTGCCATTGGACCGTAAAGATCATCGCCACCCACAGGAAGCCATACGGACCAAATGTATTGACTAGTTGCCAAAGTGATTTGCGGAGATTCGACCGTCCATACTTGGCGGTGGCTTGGTACCAAGCGGGTCTAACCCGTCTAACTTCCGCGGAATTTTTGTCGCCGACCATTTCCTGCTTGGTATTGTCCAGAGTTATTTTCCTCATCATCTAAAAACCATGGTTTCCTTTAAAAGTTTCATGAATATTGCGCCGCGCAAAAGATCGCGTCACTCGATTTCAACGCCTTCACACTTGATTGCGGATTTACCGAACTGCGAAGCGCAAGGTTTGGCGGGGCTAAGCCGCGGTAGCACCAAACTCCTGCACGGCTGAGTCTACGACCTCGAAGGTTTCCATGATCGGCATGTCTTCGACTACCTTCGATATCGTTCTCAAGACGTCGAGATAGGCCACGTGATTGTAATCATCGGCATTCTCCTGGTTGTCCCAGAAACTAATGATTAAGGCCTCATTCCGCTCGGCGGCGACGAGGGTGATCTCATCCTGAAATCCTTTTTGTGTGCGCAGCAGGGGAATTATTTTCTGCTCCAAAAGACGCCTAAACTCCGGTGCGCCGCCGGGTCTGAGCTTGAGGGTGACGTTCCACGTGTACATTCATTCTCCTGGAATGCAAGTCGTGTGAGACTTGATGGATTTAACGCGCCGTAAAACCCGGTCGCGCATATTTGATATGCCGACGCCGACTCGGAAACGCTTGTGCGTAAACCGTGCTGCTTTTGAGTAGCGTCCGTTTGCTTCCGAGGGCTCTGTCGATCTCTCCCTCCGCCGCATCTCGGCTCTGGCCCATCACTTCGGAGATTTCGCAGATCAGGAACCTTCTCGCTTTCTCCAGCGTTTGTCGATCGCGCGGCAGGAGCGACTTGGCCTCGCTTAACTCAGTGAGGGACTCAACGATTTCGGCCAAGTCAAACGCCGACCCCGAAGCCAAGAGTTTCGCGTTGTCGATGGCACGCTGCTTCCAATTCTTCGACGCTAGAGGCGAAATTTCTAAATGACCGAGCAGTTTTGGAATCTCTGACTTAGCGAGCAAGTGCCGGATTGGGAGCGCCCTAAGTTTATCGATGGGAATAAGAACCGCGTCGCCGCTCTTGTCCAAGAAGGATAGCGGGTAGAAGCGAGTCCGTTCGCCGGCAATTGTCTTCTGGACGACCGCGCCGATCAGGCATGGACCTTGAGACGGATAAACAACTTTATCGCCAATCATGAACGTCATTTGATCTCTTTTCTATTTACGCGAACTCACATCTGGATTGGGAGGGGCAAACGAACAGTAAACGTCGTTCCGCAGCCATCACTCCTATAGTCGATCGTGCCGTGATGAGCTGAAATAACCTGCTCCACTACGGGAAGTCCCAAGCCAGTACCACCAGGTTTCGTAGTTTTAAATAATTCAAACACATCGACATCGTCCGGAACTCCAAAACCATCATCGCGAATCTCTAACACCACATTCCCCTCGGCTCGATAAGCCTTGATCGTCAGACAACCTCCATCCGTCATGGCTTCGACGGCATTTTTACAGAGATTGAGAATCGCCTGTTTCATTTTCGAGCCGTCGATTTCAATCGCGGGTAAATTGTCTTGGAGATCCAGATGGACGGTGATTCCAGCCGACCTGTAACCAGTGCCCTCAAGAGCCAATATCCCTTCGATTATTTTTCTTAGATCGGTTAATTTTAGATTCAGAGTTTGTGGTGGCACGGCTAACCGAACCTCATCGAGCAATTCCACTAAGCGATCGACTTCCCGCAACGCTCCTTGAAGGGTCTCCTGTATAATAGAAATATCAAGATCCTTTGTTACTGAGTTGCGCCGTGTAAATCTTGCGAGATCCTTCAATGCAAACTGCAGGGAAGCAGAGAGCCCGCTCAGGGGATTGGCGACTTCATGGGCAAAGACCGCAGCGAGGTTTCCAATTTGGACCAGCCGGTCGCGTCGCGCCTTGTTCTCGACAAATTTGCTGTAAAGCGATTGATCCTGATGGCCTTTGCAATACACGAGTTTCAACCGGCGTTCGGCGTCCGCCTCATTGGCCTCCGGTTCGATGCCACGCGGGTTGATTACATCCGGTATTTGTTCCACAGATTCTCCTTTTTGTTCACAGCGACAACGAGACCCCAGGCGGTTATGCTAGCGGTTTCATGCTTATCCGGTTCTTTCAGCAGACCACCAAGGGCGCGCTGGGCCGCCGGAGCCGGGCTCAAGATATAGCGGTAAGCTGAAACAACCGTATAAGCATGAGCGGTTTAGTCGTCCCGGCGGCTCTGAGTTAAAGATCACTCAGCCGCAAAAGCAATCGACGCCACAGAACGGCCATTTTGCAGGTTATCCCCTTCAGGCGTACCTGCAGATAGTTCTATGATAGCCAACCGCGCGCCGATTCAGAAATAGCGATTGTCTAATATTGAACAAATCTGAATAAAATTTTATCCGGCCGTATTGATCGGTGCTCTAGGCTTTGCCGGTGTTGTGTCCAGGCGAGATGGCGTCCAATGTTTGAGCTTTTGCCGTATGTACTTGGGTTCCAGCCCGAGTGCATCGCAGACCGACAGGAAGGAGAAGAGCCAGCGAGAGTTATCTTTGAAGAACCAATCCTCAGCCTCGCGCGCGCTCCGCATACGCCGCTGATCCGCTTCAAATTGTTTATGAAAGCAGAGAAATGCGTCTTCGAGCACAGCATACATCAGGGCCGTTTCCGGGCACACCGCAGTGAGCTTGACTCGAGAGTCGAAGAACTTCTCCGGCAGTGCGTTGTCATAGGACGGCGCTTCATACCAGGCGTCCCGGTGTGCCGAAGTAGGCTGGGGTGATCGGCTCTGGTGAGTCGGTTTGCGTTTGGTGTTCATAGTGTTCTCCTACTTTCGAACCACTCGGTAACGCCGCGCGACAGTTTACGCGCGATGGCGGAGTTTTTCTCTAGGAACGGGAACGATTTGCGCCGCTCAACGGGGTTCGAGAATACTTTTGGCTTTGGCTACTTCATCGGACGTGCCGTGAGCGATGACAATGAACTTGTCAAATTTGAGCGCCGTCTCGTACTCCATGATGCTGTTCGTCGGAATACCCATGCTATGCAGCCCGGCACCCAACGCACTCAGCTCGCCGGCCATGACGGCACCTTCCAGCGCCCTGACAATCCTTGGAATTTAACCTAATTCCGGTGCAAAAGGCGTTTCTGTCCAATACTGGACCAATTTAAAAAATCATTGCGATGTTCGCGCAAGTGAATAGGCGCTCTCGTGGAGCCGATCTTCACGCTCACCCGGCCGCTCCCACGGCAAAACTGCCAGCCGACGCCAGTGCAGCCTGGATCGGACGCGCATTGAGAGTCTCGAAGATGCCGAGTTCGTCGCGGGCATGGGCACCGATCGCGTCATGGGCCATGAGTTGATCCGCGACCTGTTTCGCGAGCGCAGGATCGAGGCCGCGAGCGACGTAGATCGCCGTCAGTTCCCTGTGCTCGCCTGGGGAGTCTAATTTTAGTTCCGTGCGCTCAAGCGCAAGATCGGCCTGTTCAGTGTCTGCCTGTGAGTGGACAGACACGTATTCGCCGGAGCCATCGACATAGCCCCGGCGACGAGGCCGGCGGCTCCCGCGACCAATACGTTGCTGTGAGTTGCATGCGCCGCCGCGACACCGAGCACCAGACTCGCCGTCGAAACGATGCCGTCGTTCGCGCCCAATACCGTGGCGCGCAGCCAGCCGATGCGTTCTGTGCGATGCCGTTCTCTGTGTCTTAAAAACATTCTCGAGGTCTCCTTGTGACACCCGGTAGACTGTAAAACGACGTCTTATATGGCAGCAGGCCGCGACGGAAGCGACATTGCCGATCGGATGGCTCTGTGAAGTGGCCGCGCATGAACGAAGTGGAAAAACGTGTGGCATGGCGTCATGGATACGAAACTGTTGAACAGCGCCTACGGTGTCGGGCGTAACGCACCGCGCTTCAGATAAACGATAACTTGGAGGCGGTTGCTAAGAGCTCCTAGCTGAAGTGGCCATTCTGGACATGGGCATCCACCCACTCGCGCGCCATCTGAATAGCCGAATTTTCAGCTTCCACGGCGCGCACAAAGCGGTCTTGGGGACGACCTTTAATCGCGACCACGTGCTTCTTTTCTTCCTCGTTCCAACAAACGCTGGCGAGAGGAAGCCAAAAGCAATCCCCGGCATCGCGCCGAACGTCGACAAAGATCAGATGTTCTTTGTAAGTCATTCGCGATTCGATTTTGCAGCATGATCATTCTAGCCGACGCTGCCTTCGAGACTCACGCTCAAGAGCTTCTGCGCCTCCACGGCAAATTCCATCGGCAGCTCCCGAAACACCTGTTTGCAGAAGCCATTGACGATCAAAGTGACGGCGTCCTCGGGTGAAATTCCGCGCTGCCTGCAGTAAAAAAGCTGATCCTCTCCGATCCTTGAGGTCGAAGCCTCGTGCTCCACTTGAGACGAGTGGTTCATGACCTCCAGATAAGGGAACGTATGAGCGCCGCACTTATCGCCGAGCAGCAACGAGTCGCACTGGGAGTAATTACGAGCACCGCTGGCGCCCTTCGCCACTCTCACGAGCCCGCGATAGGTGTTCTGCCCATGTCCTGCGGAGATGCCCTTCGAAATGATCGTGCTCTTGGTATTTTTACCGATGTGGATCATCTTGGTGCCCGTATCCGCCTGCTGGTAATTGTTAGTGAGTGCCACCGAGTAAAACTCTCCGACTGAGTTGTCACCCTGCAGGATGCAGCTCGGATATTTCCAGGTGATGGCCGAGCCGGTCTCGACCTGGGTCCAGGAGATCTTCGAGTTTTGCCCCAGACACTTGCCCCGCTTGGTGACAAAATTATAGATACCGCCCTTGCCGTCCTTGTCGCCGGGATACCAGTTCTGGACCGTCGAATACTTGATTTGCGCATTATCCAGGGCAACGAGCTCCACCACGGCGGCATGCAACTGATTCTCATCTCGCATCGGCGCCGTGCATCCCTCCAGGTAACTCACGTAGCTGCCCTCATCGGCAACGATCAACGTGCGCTCAAACTGGCCCGTCTCAGCGGCATTGATGCGAAAATAAGTCGATAGCTCCATCGGACATCGCACGCCTTTGGGGATGTAAACGAACGATCCGTCGCTGAAGACAGCGGCGTTCAAGGCGGCGAAGAAGTTGTCGCTGTAGGGCACCACCGAACCGAGATATTTTCTGACTAACACCGGATGCTTCTGGACTGCCTCCGAAAAGGAACAAAAGATGACTCCCAACTCCGCTAACTTTTGCTTGAAAGTCGTCGCCACAGAGACGCTGTCAAAGACCGCATCGACCGCGACGCCGGTGAGCCACTTTTGCTCCGACAAAGGGATACCGAGCTTCTCATAAGTTTCGAGCAGCTTGGGGTCTACTTCATCGAGGCTCTTTAGACCCGCGTTTGTCTTTGGCGCCGAGTAGTAGATAAGGTCCTGGTAGTCGATCGGCGCATAGTGAACGTTGGCCCATTTTGGTTCTGCCTGCGACTTCGCCAGCTTCTCCCAGTGCCGGTAGGCCTTCAGGCGCCAGTCCAGCATGAAGTTCGGCTCGTTCTTCTTCGCCGAAATCAAGCGAATGGTTTCCTCGCTCAGCCCGCGAGGCACGGCGTCATTCTCAATCTCGGTGACAAACCCGTACTTGTACTCGCGGTTGACCAGCTCCTCCGTCATGTCTGTGGCAGTGTTCATCGCTTTAGCTTTCTTTAATATGGGATAGTTTCGGCACACATTTCTGCGCGCCGTGACGGCTTGCCGTTAGTTCCTCGTTTGATGTCCGGCTAATTCGAGAGCTTTGAGACGATGCTCCAGCTGTTCCTGAAACCACGTATCCCTGGGCCATTGCCACTTCGCATGCGGCAGAGACTCGCCGCGATAGGAGCAGCCATTCGCCTTGCTCTGCAAGAAAATGAGCTGCCAGCGGCTCAGCTTGTCCTTTTCCACACCATCAACGCGAGTTCTGGTCAAGGCCTCTTTCACCAGCGCTGCAACCTCAGTCAAGGAATCTTGCGTCAAGAGTCCAAACGGGAACAATTGCTTTTCCAGAAAATCCGCCTTCATGGCTACCTCCACGATAAAATTTTCCTCAGGCCATAAAGCTGTCACGCTCTCACGACGTAGGCCGGTTGTTGCTGCGATGGTTCCTGTCCGCGTTCTTGCCGGCGTTTGAGTCCTGGCTGGATATACTGCGGATCCAGATCGAGCGTGGCACACATGGAAAAAATAGGAGGAGACCCAATGAGAGTCGTCGATAAACAACCACTCCTCGGCCTCCTCGCATAGAGCGCCTTTTCAATCAAACTATGCCGACTTGGCAGAAGTTTCTGTCCAATATTGGACGATTCTAAAATTAATTATCAGCTCTGCTTTCATGATACTTTTCCATGAGTTTTGCCTATTCTCGAACAATTTTGCGTCCCATTTGCGCCAGTGCATGAGCTATCTCGACTTGGAAATTTTTTCACAGCCTCTCAGTTTGGCGGCGACATATTGTTTGTCGAAGCGACGAAAATGGCGGGAGAAGGTAGGTTGATTTTAACCGGCCAACTCGGCGATGTGATGAAAGAAAGCGCGCAGGCTGCTTTGAGTCTTGCCAAGTCTCGCGCGGAAACATTGGGAATCGATTCCGATATCCTCGAGAAAAACGATTTGCACATTCATACCCCGGCGGGCGCGATCCCAAAGGACGGTCCGAGCGCCGGAGTCACGCTCTTTGTCGCTCTCGTTTCACTGCTGACCGGACGGCCAATCAGCAAAGTTGTCGCCATGACCGGTGAGATCAGTTTGCGCGGTTTGGTGCTCCCGGTAGGAGGAATCAAAGAGAAAATGCTGGCAGCAAAGAGAGCCGGGATTTCCAGCGTCTTGCTGCCCGAGTTGAACCGAAAGGACCTGGAAGAAATTCCTCCAGCAGGCCGCCAGGGCATTCGCTTTGACTTTTCAAAAACGCTGCGCGAAGCTTTGCGGCTTGCCCTAGAGCCCGAAGCCCCGAGCGGTTATTCCCCCGGTGAAAGACTCGCGGCTCGTCCGCTTTCCTGACACATGCATCAGTTGATCGCATGACCGACCAGTTCAACCTCAGAAAGTCATTACCGTATCTTACGTGAACGCTTGTTCCAACTGACGCAAAATCCCGTCGGGTTCACTGACCGCAAGTCCGACGATTTCGTCGGCGCGCGCTTGCGAATCGCTGTTGGCATAAATGCGCAACTGCGGCGCGTTGCCCGACGGCCGGAAATGCGCGACATCGCCGTTGTGGAAATAAATGCGCACGCCGTCAAGAACATTGATGCGCGCGATTTCGTCGAAACCAAGCACGGGTGTGAAGAAACGCGCTAACGTGGCTTGGCGTTCTCGCCAGTCTTCCGCGGGCCCTGCCGCGAGGGGCGCCGGCATAGCATCCGCACGACTACGATCAAAAACACGCCCCGCGCTATCGAACTCCACTTCAATCACGTCGCCGGCCGGAACCAGATTTGCCAGGATAGTTTGACTCGCGGTGACGGGGAAACTATCGATTAAACCGGCTCGTCCGAATCGCGCGGGCAAACGATCCCATAAAGCCGACAAGCTAACTCCTTGATCCGTCGCTGCCAACAAATTGGCCAGTATAGGCAGCATGGCATCGCGCGTCGGCAGCGCCGTCAAGGTCGCCTTGTTTAACCCGATATCGCTGGCGGTCAAAAAGCCGCCGTTCGCTTCCCAGCCGACGATACGTTCGTAAGTTCCGGCGCTGCGCAAGTTGTCGACGGCGGAGACGACATAGGGCGAGCCGATCTTGGTCTTCTCCAGCAAAACTTTGCGCTCGCGCAAGCGGCGCTCGACCGCATCGTTGGCGCTGATCGGCACCGCCGCCGCATCCGCGCGCAGGTACTCGGCAACGACGAGGCCTAAAAGGTCACCGGACAAGAAGCGCACGCGCCGGCCGCCAGGCGTAACCTCGGCAGCAGGCAGAACGGCCGTTACTAATGGCCGATCGGAGTCACCGTCCGTCGAGACGACTGCGTGCAGCGGCCGGCCGCTCGCTTCGGCAGCGACCGCGAGATCCTCCAAACAATCGAGCTGTTCGCCGGTGATATTCTCGGTATCGATGGGAATAAACGTGTCGCTGCGCCCGGAGGTCAAAACCACGGCGCCAAGCTCTTGCAGGATGCGCGGCAAGATATCGCGTCCTACCGCCGAATGCTGATAGACGAGAACCCGCAGACCGGAGAGGCCGCCGCTATCAAAGCTGCTCAGGTAGCGACGGACGTAAGTCTTTTCGGCGGCCCGATCGAGCGCCGGCAACATGAGCGAGGATTTTAACATTCCGGCGGCGTCGAATGCTGATGTCGTCGCGCCACGGCTATATTCTTCGACGCGCACGCGCTCGACCTCACAGGTAATCCCTGCTTCGTCCGACTTCAAAATCTCGCCGGCGCTTTTATTGATTTTAATGCCGTTACGATCGAAGGGAATGTGGCTGCCGGTCACCATCACGCCGGCGCGTCCGGTGGCAAGGGAATGGAATATCAAAGCGGGCGTCGGGATCTTGCCGGCGTTCTCCACCTGGCAGCCCGAGTCGAGAATCGCTTGAGCGCAGGCGCGCATGATGCGGTCGGTGCTCGGCCGCAGGTCGCCGGCCACAACCACAGCGCTGTTCGTACGAATATCGCTAATCGCTAACAGATACCGCAACGTTGCTTTGACGTTGATATAGGCTTCGAGGTCGGTGATGTCTTGGACCAACCCGCGCAAACCGCTGGTGCCGAACGTCAAGGGAACCGGGGTGTAATTCAGAAACGTCGCCATGGAGCGCATTCGCAGTCCTGAATCAATTGATCCCTAGCACCATTAAAGCGATAAGCAAGATCCAAACGAGCCATGCTGCTGCTTTTCCAGGGCACGGTGATCTTAATCAATGCAGTATTTCGTGGAGCGCCGGCCAGTGTGGTGGAACTAAAATTCATTGAATAGGTCATCGAACGTGTTGTCGTCATGCCGGTGAAAACCGGCATCCAGAAACGGCCGTACCCTCTCTGCGGGTCGCGCCTCCGCCAGAGGCGGATCAGCCCCAGGCCGAAGCTTTATCGCCAGCTTGCCCGGAATGACGCTTTAATTTTTTGCGAACTTTGGTTCCAGGACACCAGCGACTTTTCTCGTAAGCGATGCGTCTTTCAGAATCTTCACCAAAACCAGACGAGCGATTTCATAGGCCTCTTCTGTGTCAGCGGCATATTCAAAGGCGACATCGCTGATCGTCGCTATGAGCTCTCCCAAGGTGGTATGGATCCTGCGGTCATTTGGGTGAGCGCGGATGTGTGCGACGGGCATATCGCCCTCCGTGCTAAGGGTTGAAAGAATTTTTCGCTACGCTTAACTTCGGTTCTGCCTATCGAGCAACGGCACATGCGACCGACCGCGTTGGCGTAGCCGCTCACGAGCTACCCGATGTGATTGTTCCTCTTCGGTAGCAAGATTTTCTTCTTCTCGATTCTCGCCGAATACGTTGGCCCATTGGCGGTCGCTTCTGCCTCGGTATGGAGCTCGATGACCTTCCGCCCGACGGTTGTATGAAGCCATAGGGACCTCCTCGATACGGTGTCAGCGTACACCGGGTCCGAGCGGGGTTTCTGTCTAATATTAGACGGGTCTAAAGATCACTGCGATCAAAATAGACGTGATAAAATCCGAGTGACACAAGAGCGGCCATAATCGCTGTTGCGCAAATTACCAGATTAAGGACGCCTCTCCTCCAACGCAACCTACCTAAGCGGGCACTACGGATTCGCCGAGCCCCCGCCTGAGCACTCACTCGAATGCGGCTGAACCAATCTGTAATATAAGTCGCCGAGTCCCAGCGAGCGTGTGGATAAGGCGCCGTCAAATCTTTCGCGCGCCGGCCGCAGTTAAAGCAATGACCAGCAGTCCGGCGCTTAGAGCAACAAAAAGAAACATCAGCGACCAATACAACATAGCTCGTACTCTATGATCTAAAATGGTTTCGGTCTGTGGTCATTACGGCTTACTTTCATGTCGCTTCCGTTGACTCAAAAAACAACGATCGTTCTGCTCGAAGAGATTGTTTCACCAGCGTTGCAACCCCGCTAAGCATCAAGAGTCGAACCGGAAACAATGGCTTTCCCAGAAAATCGCCTTCAATGGCCGCACTAGGCCACCAGCCGCTGCCGTACTCTCACGACGCCGGGCTCCTGTCCCCGCTCGTGCCGGCATTTGAGTCCCTGCCGGACATACTGCGGGGAGAGATCGAGCGCGGCGCAAATAGCGAGAAAGGAGAAAACCCAATGGGAGTCATCGCTAAACAACCACTCCTCGGCTTCCTCACCCAAACGCTTGGCGCGCCGTGTGGAGGTGGAGACAAACTGTTCCTGAAAGGAATCCACCGCATCTGCGAGGATAGCGCACATTAACGCTGCTTCCGGCTGCCGCGCGGCGTGGCTGGCACGACCGTAGATCGCTTCCTCGGCAAGGGGACCATCGTCGGACCGCGGTCTATGGTCAGCGGACGCGGCCTGCGCTGATCCATTTTGATAAGCGTGGCTATGTGTCGCGTACATATCATCCTCCGTCCTAGGGAAACCTTTCCCTTGTGAGGTTTCTGCGTGCCATTGCTCAACTCCAGTTCTGCCTATCCAGCGATCGCACATCCGATCCCCCGAGTTGACGTAGCAGATCACGCGATTTTCGATGTGATCGTCCCTCCTGAGCAGCAAAACTTTCCTTTTCTCGAACCTCGCCGAATACAGTAGCCCTTTGGCGGTCGCTTCCGCCTCGGTATGGAACTCGGCGACCCTCCGCGCGACGGTTGTATGAAGCCATCGGTTACCTCCCCTTGGATTGGATTGGGATAAACCTACTGCGAATCGCAGGGGGGTTCTGTCTAAAATTGGACAGATGAAAAGAATTACTGCGGCGACACGGTAAGGATCAGGCTGGATTCCGCAGGCGGGAATCTACGGTGCACGCGGAGCGATGCTCTTTAATGCTCAAGAAATAAAGTGCACACTTGAATGTAACTAGCTGCGATTGATCGTAAGGAGGTAAGTCATGCTCAAACGGATTATCGGCCAGGACAATCGAGACGCATCACCGGCGAATCAGCATTGGTTGAACTTAGACGCTTTGGCGCAGGTGGAGGTGACCTCGGAGGACCCGGCGCATCCGATCGAGTCAGGATTGCTGCCGGGAACCGAATCGGGTTGGCGAGCTGCGCAACCGGGACCGCAGACCGTGCGTCTTGTGTTTGACCAGCCGCAGAGAATCAAGCGTCTGCATTTAGAGTTTCACGAAGACGAGTTGGAGCGCACTCAGCAGTTTGTCCTGCGGTGGTCGTCAAACCGCGGGCAGTCCTATCGGGAAATCGTGCGCCAGCAGTATAATTTCAGCCCTCCCGGCGCGACCAGCGAGTGCGAGGATTACTCCGTAGATCTTGACGGCGTCACCACACTCGAGCTGAACATCGTTCCAGACATCAGTGGCGGACTTGCTCGCGCAGCGCTCGCGCAGTTACGCCTTGCGTGAGTGCTGAGAAAGTTTCGCACGATACAGAAAATGAGTCTGGGGTGATCTAGCCGGGTGGGTCGTAAGCACGGCACGGTCCCAGGACCGTCATCGCGACAATTACGCGCCGCACATCGCGCCGGGTTCTGAATAGCGCCTTCCTGGACCAACGGCTTCGCGATGACGCAAGTATGCGGTTGGGTGGCGCCGCCTGTGCTCGCTCGCGAGGGGCGGGAGATGCGGGGGTGGGCGCTGACGCTGCCTGCCTGCGGACGCCCATATCCGGCATCAGTTGTCGCGTCGGTCTGGGCTGTTCGAACCGCCGTCGCATTCGCTCAAGGATGTAGTTGGCGAGCGGTATCAGAATGAAAATAACAAGGAGAACAATTGGTTCCATATTTTTATCTAATTCTTCAGCGCTTCTGGCCAGACGACGGATCGTCACCGGTCTCGGCTATGGAGTCCCGCATCGACGTGTCGGCTTGCACGTTGTTCATGCGGTAGTAATCCATGATGCCGAGATTGCCCTGGCGAAACGCCTCGGCCATGGCGCGCGGCACTTCGGCCTCGGCTTCAACGACCCGGGCGCGCATCTCCTGCTCCGAGGCCACGGCCATGGCCCGGCGCTCCTCGGCCTTGGCCTGGGCGATCTGTTTGTCGGCGTTGGCCTGGTCGATTTGCAGCTTTGCCCCGATGTTCTCACCGACATCGACATCGGCGATGTCAATGGAAAGAATTTCGTAAGCCGTTCCCGCATCCAGTCCCTTGCTCAGAATATTCTTTGAGATGTGATCGGGATTCTCCAGCACAGCTTTGTGCGTCGCCGCCGAGCCGATGGTGCTCACCATGCCCTCGCCGACGCGCGCGATGACCGTCTCCTCGCCGGCGCCGCCCACCAGCCGGTCAATGTTGGTGCGCACAGTCACACGCGAGACAGCGATGAGTTGAATGCCGTCTTTGGCGACGGCAGCGATCTTCGGCGTCTCGATCACTTTGGGGATGACCGACATCTTGACCGCCTCCAGCACATCACGGCCAGCCAGATCGATGGCAGCGGCGCGCTTAAAGGGCAAAGCGATGTTGGCCTTGTCCGCGGAAATCATGGCGTTGACCACCCTCACGACGTTTCCCCCCGCCAGGTAATGCGCTTCCAGATCGTTGAGAGGAATGTCTAATCCGGCTTTGACCGAACTGATCCGCGCCGTAATGACAGTGCCCGGCGGCACTCGACGCAGGCGCATGCCGATAAGCGTGAAAAGTCCGACGTAGGCGCCTGATGCCCACGCGGCGATCCAGAGCGGGATGGGAACGAGATATAAGACAAATACAAGGCCCACCACGAGCAGCAGTAAGATTGCAACGCCACCGGTAAGACCGGTTTCAAATCCACCCATCGTTCAGCTCCTTTCCGTTGATGCGCGCTCCCGGCGCACGACGATTCGATCGCCATCGACTCGGCTCACCCGGCCGATATCGGCAGCTTTCAATCGGTGCGGTTCGGTCTAACTCTTCTGCTATTTCACTTTGGCAAAACAGCGCTCGATAAAAGCTCCTAGCGGTCCTCCCGCTTGCCGTCGCAAAATTTCGCCGAGGTCGCCTTTATTGAGCCAAATCCCTTCGCAACTTTCACAGCGCTCTACAACAAAGCCCTTAACCGTGTATTTCGCGAATTTTCCTGAGCACTTGGGACAAGCCGCCATGCGCGCCTGTCGCTTTGCCGCCTCGACCTTCTGATGCTCGGTCTTCATCTCTTCGATCAATTCATGTTCTTTCAGCGCAAAATAGCTGTCCTCATTGGCGTGCTCGTCGAACGGTTCGCCCGGTCGATTCGTTTCGTTCTTCATGACTTTATTTCCTCATTTGCCGA
This sequence comes from Binatia bacterium, assembly GCA_050735675.1. Taxonomy (GTDB): domain Bacteria; phylum Desulfobacterota; class Binatia; order UBA9968; family UBA9968; genus DP-20. Next base: position 16,647 of record JBOHVN010000259.1, read on the forward strand.
GCCTCGGTTTCTATTAAAGCGCCATGACTTTACAGATTCTTTGACTATTCACCCTCGGCGCTCGCCTCATGACTCTCGCTCCCGTGGCTGTCCGTGGGGCGCTTTTTTTCTTTGATGCTGTCGATGCTCCGCACTTTTAAGATCGCCTGCAAGGCCGGCCGGTCAACGACTTCTTTGTCCAGCAGCAGCTTCGCCAATTCCTCAAGCGCGGCGCGGTGCGCGCTCAGGATGTCTCGAGCTTTCGTATGGGCTTCCGACAATAGTTGTTTTACCTCGCCGTCAATCAGCCGAGCGGTTTCCTCGCTGTACTCTTTTGCGCTTTGAGTGGAAACCGCCAGGAACGTGGCCCTCCTTGGCCCTTCGAGAGACACTAAACCCAGCTTCTCGCTCATGCCGAATTGAGTGATCATGGTCCGGGCAATCTCCGTGGCTCGCTGCAGATCGTTCTGCGCACCGGTTGAGACGTCGCCGAAGATGATCTCTTCCGCGGCTCTCCCGCCCAGGAGGACACAGATTCGCGCGCGCAGCTCGGAACAGGTCATGAGGTAACGATCTTCCGTCGGCAGCTGGGTCGTGTAACCCAGAGCGGCGATTCCCCTGGGAATGATCGAGATTTTCGCGACCGGGTCAGCGCCGGGCATCAGCTCCGCCACGAGCGCGTGACCTGACTCGTGATAGGCGACGGTTTTCTTTTCCTTAGGATTGATGACGTGGCTCTTTTTTTGTAGTCCTGCGACCACCCGTTCGATCGCCTCGTCAAAGTCCGCCATATCGATGGATTGTTTGTCTTGACGCGCCGCCAGCAATGCCGCTTCGTTGACGATGTTGGCGAGATCGGCGCCGACGAAGCCCGGCGTCTTGGCCGCCACGAGAGCGAGATCGAGATCAGCCGAGAGTTTAACCTTCTTCGCATGCAATTGAAGGATTTTTGTCCGTCCCGTGATATCGGGACGATCCACTAGAATCTGCCGATCGAACCGGCCGGGACGGAGCAGCGCGGCATCGAGAATCTCCGGCCGGTTGGTGGCGGCCATGATGATGACACCTTGATTCGGATCGAACCCATCCATCTCGGCCAAAAGCTGGTTGAGGGTTTGTTCGCGCTCGTCGTTGCCCGTGAGTATGCTCACTCCGCGAGATTTTCCGATCGCATCGAACTCGTCGATGAAAATAATGCTGGGAGCATTTTTTGCCGCCTGGAGAAATAGGTCCCGGACCCGAGCGGCGCCGACGCCGACAAACATCTCGACGAAGTCAGAACCTGACAGGCTGAAGAAAGGCACGCCAGCCTCGCCGGCCACGGCACGGGCGAGCAGGGTTTTGCCTGTCCCCGGCGGTCCGACAATCAAGACGCCCTTGGGGATACGACCACCCAATCTTTGATACTTCGCCGGATCCTTTAAGAATCCAACCACTTCGGCAACTTCTTCTTCGGTCTCGTCGATCCCCGCCACGTCGGCAAAAGTTACTCCGGTTTTCTTCTCGATATAGACCTTCGCTTTGCTTTTGCCGATCTGCATTAAACCGCCGCTTCCCGAACCCATCTTCTTGCCAAGATAGCTCCACACTAGAAAAAAAAGCGCGACTGGCACGACCCAGGATAAAATGGCCGCCAGCCAATTGTTGGTCACGTGTCCTTTGAACGGCACCTTTGCCGCTTCAAGTTCGGCCGTGAGGCCGGGATCTTCCACTCTCACCGTTTCGAAGGGAAAAATTGTCTCGCCGGCAAGTACCTCCGGAGACATCTCCTTTAGTTTCTCCGGAGTGAAAATCTCCTTGGCGGCGCCGCTCTTCAAATTGCCTTCGATGGTCGTCTCGCCAATCACCACCTCGGCGACAAGCCCGTTTTTTAGCAAGGATTTAAATTGGCCGTAGCTGATCATCTCGGCATGCGATCCGCCGAGGAGACTGTGCATCAGCAGAGCTACGGAAACTGCGGCGAGGAGGTAGATCGGCGATAGACGGAATCCTCTATCGCTAGGCGGCTTATTCTTCTTTCTTGCATCATAGCGCGCGCGGACACCGCTAATGAAACTTGCGATAAAATTTCTCGGCGACCCTGGGTCACGCGACGCTTTTGCCAAATGTTGGCGCAATGGGAGCCAATACTCGGCGCTTACGAAACTAGGAATCGGTAACAATCTCATGATCAGCTGAGCTTTCTATCCGGAAGACTTACTGCGCAAAGACAACAAGAGCGCATCTTTTGCCTCCCAGCGGGAACTGGTCCCGGCGGTTCTCTGCAAAAGATCAATCACCCATTCAAAAGTAATCGACCCGACAGAACGCCTTTTTGCAGATTACTTCGTTCGGCGTGCCTGCAGATGATTTTATCATAGCCAACCGTGCGCCGATTCAGAAATGGCGATTGTCTAATACTGAACCAATGTGAAAATTTTCATCCGGTAAGCGGTGTACCGGTGGGTGCTCTAAGGCAATCTTGGCTAGATAATCGGCGAACTTTTTCTTTAATGCGGCGATGGGCCGCGCCTGTAGAATCGCTTGCGATGCGGACGATCGACGACTCGTTTGTTAACCCAGCCTCTTAGAAGTCGCCGGCTAAACACGAGTTTGCTTTGGAAGCATGCGGCGAGGCTTCATGAGCGCCACGCCGGATGATCATCCCTTTTGACGATAAAAATAGCCGCCGGAACTTTTCGTTTGCGAATTGGCCATTCGCTTCACAGTGCAAGGGGAAGACCTATTATCGACGAGAAACGGCTCGACTTCTATCATTTCTATCGATCCAGTGCATCGCGTCTTGCAAGGCAAACTCGTCGGCCTCGTTTTCATTCCAAAAACTCGTTTTGAGTTGAGCGTGATGCGTTGCAACATCGCTTTCCTGGTTTTTGGCGCCTTGGTGCGTCAAGGTATATTGCGGAATCCACCGCCCTGTCGCTCCAGCCGAAATGATCCGCGACAAATGAGCCAGTTCCTGTACGTAATATTGCTTTTCATTTTTCACCGCTTTTCCCGATCATTCGTTCTGCGCTCGGTTACCACCCGCGAGGAGCTTGAGTCGCTGCAGCGTATGAGCTGTTACTTGTCTTGCTTATTTAGACATTTTCAGGGCGATGCCCAACGGCACCACGGCATCGCCCACATTGACGGCCGTTCGCAAGCTCGCTAGCGAGCACTCACCGATGAATGAACTAGGCGATCTGCGCTAGATAATCGCTGAGTTTTTTTTCTTTAATGATGAAAAAACGATCTTCATTCGTTTCAATCAAGCCGAGGTGATGGAAACGCTGCATAAACAAGCTGACCCGCGGCCGGGTCGTGCCGACCATCTCGGAGAGTTCTTCGTGGGTTATCTTGAGCTCGATGCGGATGCTGCGCGGGTCTTTCTTGCCCATCGTGCGCGCCAACTGTAATAAAGTCTGCCCGAGCCTCTGCTCACTATCCACGGTCACCAGATTGGCGATGACTTGCTGTTGATCGGCGATACGCACGGCCAGGTAGCGCACAAACCCCTCGAATAGTGAATCGCGTTTGAGGCGATCAAAAAACTGACCGCAAGGTATTTGTTTGACGGTCGTTGCTTTCATCGCCGTCGCCGTCTCCAAGCGCGCGCCCAGCCCGGATAGACAAAGCTCACCGAAAATGTCTCCCCCGCCATGGATGGCCAAAAGGCATTCTTTGCCTTCGGACGATAACATCAGCAGCTTGATCTGGCCGCTCTCGATAAAATAGACCATCTCGTCTTGATCGCCGCTGTTGTAAACGTTCGCATGTCGGGAGATCTTGATCGCGCGGCTGTTGAGGGTCTCGCGCTGCAACGACTCACGGAGTTGCCGTTTGAACTCGTCTGCTTGAGGAGTCTGTTGAATCATGTTCGTGGCTCCTTTCGGTGACGATATTGCGTGAATTGACATCATTTAGCGACTAGCCAGCCGCGACTCCTAGGCGCGGTCTTGGGGCAGGTAAAACCTCGTTGATCAAGATGCCGGGGTGCCCGGTGGGGAGACCGCGAATCTGTCCCTTCCTCTATACCAAAACGTCTGGAAGGGCTCAACATCGACTATTGTATCACGCTTAAAGGTTACGGCGTCCGCCAGACTGGGTGAAAACTCTATCGGAGCCCTTCGACCGGGCTGCTATGTGGATGTCAAGTCAATAACCCGCGAATGCTCTTAGTTCTCCTATGACTTTTTCTCCTTACCCCAAGAGAGACTCGCTGCTATACGTGGCACGGCCCTGCGCCGTCACACTGACTTGCGATGCGCCCTCTCAGGCACTATGCCCCGGGATCTCTGTCTCAAGGGTCGAACCTTCAGGAGGTTTTTTCTCCTGGTACTGCAAGTCGTCGAGTCGTTCCCTGGGGCAC
>JBOHVN010000260.1:0-22312 GCA_050735675.1 Binatia bacterium
ACCCAGCGCACTCCGGCCTGCTCAAGCGTGCGGACGATCAGATCGCTGTTGTTCACAATTTTGAAGTCTTACCCATGGCGTACTTTGCGTCCCTTCGACATCGCTCAGGACATGCTTTGCGCGAGACCTATCTGAAATGCTTCGTCGAGGATTGAGCATCGAGGATCGAGGATGGCATTTTCGATCCTCTATTCTCTCTCCATTCTCGTTGTTTAATTGCCTATCCGCACAGGATCGATAGCGTCCTGGACCGCGCGAATAATCGACAGCGCCGTGAGCTTCCCGGTCTTGGGATTTTCGCTCGGCACGTTTTCGATGTGCACGTGAAGCTTGCCGAACTCGCCTTCGACATCGATATCATGGCAGTTGCGCACGAGCCCGGGCACGGCGAAAATCTTCACCCGAGTTTGATCCGGGCCGATGCCCGCCAAACTGACCGCGGCGGTGACGTTGACGTTGGCGGGAAAGCCGCGGCAGGCCTCGCGCGCTGAACCCGAGAAAATTTCCTTCTCTTCTTGCAATCCGTCGAGTGAAATTCCGCGTTCCACGAGATACGGCGCGCCTTCCAGCCCGGCGGGCGGCTTGCGCGTCGTGTGGGTGACGTGAGCGATCTCGCCGATGACGGCGGATTTAATGCCGTCCAGCCCGGCAATCGCGCCGGAGGGAACGTCAAGGCGGCAACCGCTGCGACGGGATCTTTCGATGATCTCGGGATGATCGAGCAGCGCGCCGACGCTGATGACCATGAGATTTTTTCCGGCGGCGAAGACCTGCTCCGCCAAAGCCGGCACGACGGCGCCGCCGGCCGCTTCGACGATCAGGTCGGCGGATGCGACCAAATCGTCCAGCGAGCGATAGGCCGGCGGACGGTCGAATGTCGATAGAAACTGCCGCGCGCTGCTTTCCGTGCGGCTGGTCACGCCGGCGATGCCGACCGATAGTTTACCGCTCGCCACGGCCCGTATCAGCGCTCGGCCGATCGCGCCGCAACCCACGATACCGATCGCTGTCATCTTTGACTTCTCCATCCTTGCTCTCTATCGCGAAGCGTTTTTCCCTGTCAACGCGACGGCACGAGCCAATAAAGCATCCAATAAACGATCACGCCGGTAACCGACACGTAGAGCCAGATTGGAAAGGTCCAGCGCGCGATGCGCCGGTGCGCGTCGAACCGCTCCCGGAGAGCGCGAATCAAAGTGATGAGCGCCAATGGCACAACCGCCGTCGCCAAGATCGTGTGCGTGATCAGGATCGTAAAATAGACGGCACGGATCGGGCCTTGTCCTTTGAACGATACCGAGCCGACTTGATAGTGATAGATCAGATAGGAGATCAGAAACAAGATCGAGCACGTCAATGCGGCGAGCATGCAGCGCCGGTGCGCCTGCTGATTTTTCAATTTGATAAAACGATAACCGGTCAAAAGAAAAACGGCGCTGAGGGAATTCAGCGCCGCATTGAGATCCGGGAGTTGTGAGGCGGAAATCACCGCGGAAAGATGTCCGGCAACAGCATGAGAATCAGGAAGACACAGAGAATGAACGGCGAAAGCGCGATCATCGTCAAGGTGGTCTTTTCAAATTTGAGATGCATGAAGTGCAAGGCGACCAAGGCCGCTTTCCAAACCGCAAAAATGACCAGCAAACCGGCGAGCAAGATTTTCGGTAGCCCCATGTAGACGATGCCGACCTCGGCGACGGTAAGCACCAGCAGTATATAAAAAACCTTGAGGTACTGAGAGGTGGAATGGGCTGTTGACGCCATGAGCTTTCCTCGAAAATGACCGCTAAAGTAAATAAACAAACGTAAAGATCAAAATCCACACCAAATCGACAAAGTGCCAGTAAAGACCGGCGATCTCCACGTGCTTCGCGCTGTAGCGGCCGCGACTCACCGCCGCGAGCACGCAGGTATTATAAATAACTCCGCCGGTCACATGCATGCCGTGAAACCCGGTGAGAACGAAAAACGTCGTGGCGAACAGATCCTTGCTGAAAGACAATTTATGCTCAGGCAATGTGTGGCCGATCAGGTGCGTCCATTCATAGGCTTGCAGGCCGAGAAAGATCAGACCGCCAAGGATTGTGAAACCCATGAATTTCTTGAAGCGCGCCTTGTCACCCTCTTGAATCGCGGCTAACGCCAATACCATCGTGACGCTGCTGACGATCAACAAAAACGTCATGAGCGCGGTCAGATTGATGCCGAGAATCGCGGCAGGGACCGGCCAACTCGTGCTCGCGTAACGGAGAATTCCGTAGCCGACGATGAGACAACCGAACGACATCGCATCGCCGGCGAGAAACAACCACATGCCGAGTTTGCCCCAGCTCTCGGGGGTTAAGGGCGTTTCTGCGGGCTCGGCGCCCGCGTGCATTGCCGCTACTTCGCTCATCGACCGCTCTCCTCCTGTTGCCAAGCTACTGTCACCGCTGGCTCAGAATTCTCGACCTGTCGCTGCTGCGCGCGCCGGTAAGTCAATATGAGCGCGCCGACGATCGCGCCGACGACCAAGTAGGGCGTCGACAAGAGAAATAACACGCTGGCATTGTAACCGTCGGTGACTCCGTCGCTGCTGCCGGTCAGGCAAACCGCGCAAGCCCGCGACTGCGCTGCTCGCGCCAGCAGTGCAGTCGCAATCGTAAAAAACATCAGAAAAAAACTTCTCATCATGGCGAAATACGCTGAAAAATTAACGTATCGACCCTAGAGTGTCAACCAAGCTCGTCAATAGAGATAGACCAGTCCGTAAAGCACCGGCCAGAGCGCAACGACGAAAATCCAATACATGCTGCAAGTCTGCAAGCCGGTGTCATTTTGTTTCGTGTACTTTCCTTGCCGTGCGCTAAACCAAACAACCACCAGCCAGATCAAGGCGCCGAACACATGCGCCGCATGAAAGCCGATTAGAGTATAGAACAGCCCGCCGTAAACGCTGCTCGAAACCGTCAGGCCGAAATGGAGCAGGCGCACCCACTCGTAGCCCTGGACCAAGAGAAAAACCGCGCCTAGCAACGCCGTCCACGACAATAATCGCACTAAGCGGACGCGGTCGCCGCGGCGGCCGGCCTGCAGCGCCAATCTCATCGTCACCGCGCTGGCCAGTAGAATCAGCGTGTTGATCCCCGTGATGCCGGTCGGAAGCCGCGGCTGAAACGGCGGCGGCCAAACCGGACTGCCGACGCGAAAAACCAGAAATGCGCCCATCAGCCCCGCGAAAAACATCGCTTCGGCGCCAAGAAACATCACAGTCCCCAGCCACGCGTTAGTGCCGATCGGCGTGTTCGGCCGCACCGGCGGCGAAGGCGGCCCGCCGCCGCCAAACGCCGGCCGTTTGACCTCGGTCAGCGCGGGCGCTTCAGTGAATTTTCGCGCAGTCGAGTCTTTTGCCATGTCCCGAAACTCCGCTCTTAGTAGACAATAATAAACACCACCACTGCGACGATGTACAGCGCGATCAGCAGCGCCAAGCCGGCGCCGACGCGCCGGTTCCGCGAATCTCCGGCGCCTGCCGGCTCCATGATCCATGGATTCATAACGGCACTCGATCCAACGCCATCACGAGCAACAGCGCGGGAAGATAAATGAGCGACGCAAACAATAATCGACGCGCGCCCGTGCGCGTCGGCGCCATGACCAGACTGACGCCGCTGCTGAGAAAGCCAATGCCAAGAAGAAATGCCGCGATAAAATAAACCGCGCCGGCGAGCCCAATCAGCGTGGGCAGCAGACTTACGGCCAATAACGCCAAGCAATGAACAATGATTTGCCGGTTCGTGCTTTCGCCGTCCGGTTCGATGACCGGCAGAAACTGAATCCCGGCCTTGGCAAAATCATCGCGATAAAGACAAGCAATCGCCAAGGTATGGGGAATCTGCCAGAGAAACATAATGGCAAACAACACCCAGGCATCGACCGACAATTCGCCGCGCGCGGCCACCCAACCGATAACCGGCGGTAAGGCGCCGGGTACCGCGCCCACCGGCACGCAGAGCGAGCTCAAGCGTTTCATCGGTGTATAGGCCAAGAGATAACTCAGAGTAATCGCCGCGGCGACGGCAGCGCTGAACAAATTGACCGCCAGCGCCAAGTAAGCGAGCCCCAACATCGTCAAGGCGATGCCGAACCACAGCGCGTCGTAGGGCTGCACCCGGCCATCCGGCAAAGGCCGGCGGCGAGTACGCTCCATTTTGGCGTCGGTGTCGCGTTCGAGAAACTGGTTGAGCGCGAGCGTGCCGGCGGCGGCGAGCGCCGTGCCGAACAGCATCTGTAGGAGTCGCAGGTAATCGGGAACGCTCCCCGAACCCGCGTAATAGCCGACGAAGGCCGTAATCAAAACCATCAGGACGATGCGCGGCTTGGTCAGCTCACAGAAATCGACCGCTCTGCGGCTCGCGCTGGTGATGGCGATATTGGCGGTCCCGGTGCTCGAATTCATACGGAAAATTGCTCCGCGAGGATTTCCTTCCTCGAACGGTCATTGAGCGAACGCGCCGATAAACGGTACGACGTGAGCGTCAGCGCCACGTTCGCGGCGAGCATCAGCGCCCCCACCGCAAGATGCGCGGTCGTGACTAAGACGATGACATCGAACGAGACTCGCCAGATGGTAGTGAACTTGGCGAAGTAAGACACCCCGCCCAAAATAAGTTGCACCATGAGCAGAACAAATAACGCGCGCGTGGGTCTATTTAATTGTGCGACAGCGGCATGGTGCTTGCTCACGCGCATGACGATGAGAATGACATGGAGCGCCACCAGTGACGCAACAGCGAGGTGGGCGTCCAGACGCTCTCCGGTATGCCGCAACACCGCGCCGAAGACGATTTGCAAATAAATGAATCCGCTCGTGACGGCGCACAACCGCCATAGCCGCCCACCGTCGTTTATGGATCGAGCGAGCGAGCGCTGCCAATCCGTCGAAGTGAAAATCGCCAGGCAAATCGTCAAGGCGAAAAAAATCTGCGCCGTGGCCCCGTGCACGATGGCTAGCAATTGTTCCAGCAAGACTACGCGCAAACCGCCGAGAACACCTTGAACGATGACCAACACCAAGGCGGCCAAGCCCAACCAGCGAAGCCAGACGCGCTGCTCGCGCAGCCAAAACGTGAGCGCCAGCGCGATCGTCAGCAGGCCGACGAGCGCGGCGACTAATCGATGGCTGTGTTCATAAAAAATACCGCCGACCATTTTCGACCACGGGTAAAGAAACATGTTGTAGCCGAAGGTGGTCGGCCAGTCGGGCACCGCGAGCCCGACTCCTTGGCTGGTCACGAGACCGCCGATGAAGAGAAGAGGAAACGTCGCCCAAACCAACACCACCGCGATGCGGTGCGGCCATGGCGAATAAGATGAAGGAGGGGAGTCGACGGCGCCTCCCATCCCTGCGCCATCCGATTTCATATCGTTGTCTCCGCTAGTGCGCCCGTACCGCGGCCCCTGCGCCGAGATCTTTGTCCTGCGGCAGCCAGTCTTCTTTCACTTCGGGCGAGCTGTACTCATACGGCCCGCGGTAGACCACCGGCTGGACTTCGAAATTGCCATGCGGCGGCGGTGTCGGCGCGGACCACTCGAGCGTGTTGGCTTGCCAGGGATTTCTATCGGCCTTCTTACCGGCAAACAGGCTCCAGATGAAGTTGACCAAGAAAAAAATCTGCGAGGCGCCCAAAAGCAGCGCGCTCACGGTGATAAACACGTTCCAGTGCTGCATCGGCATCAAGAACTCGTATTGCATGGGGTTATAAATCCGCCGCATGTGACCCGCCACGCCGAGAAAGTGCATCGGAAAAAACGCGCCGTTGAAAAAGATGTAGGTCAGCACGAAATGGATTTTCGCCATGGGCTCGTTCATTTTGCGGCCGAACATTTTCGGAAACCAGTAATAAACCGCGGCGAACAAGGCGAATATGATTCCCGCGACGACGTAATGGAAATGCGCGACGATATAGTAAGTGTCATGGATGAAGATATCGACAGGCGTAGAGGCCATGAAGATACCGCTCAAACCGCCGATTAAAAAATTGGAGACAAATCCCAGGGCGAAGAGCATGGGCGAGGTGAGGCGAATGCTTCCGCCCCAGAGCGTCCCGAGCCAGTTGAAGACTTTGATGGCCGAGGGGACCGCAATGACCATGGTCGTCATCATGAAAGCGGTGCCGAGCAGCGGGTTCATGCCGCTGATGAACATGTGATGGCCCCAAACGATCCATGACAGAAACGCGATCGCGATCATCGAAAACGCCATGGCATGATAACCGAAGATCGGCTTGCGCGAAAAAGTCGAAAGAATCTCGGAGGTCACGCCCATGGCCGGCAGAACGAGGATGTAGACTTCGGGATGGCCGAAGAACCAAAACATATGCTGCCAGAGCAACGGTTCGCCGCCGCCTTCAGGCAGAAAGAAACTCGTCCCCGCCACGCGGTCGAAAAGCAGCATGGCCAGAGCGGCGGTCAAAACCGGCAGAGCGAGCAGCAACAGGATCGCCGTAACAAACAGCGACCAGACGGTGAGTGGCATGCGAAAGTAAGACATGCCAGGCGCTCTCATGTTGACGATCGTGGTGATGTAGTTGATCGACCCCATCAAAGAGGAGATACCGAGGATCAATAAACTGATAATCCAGAGATGCTGCCCCCACTCGACGCCGGTATACTGTGCTTTAGCCGCGAGCGTCGCATAGCTGGTCCAGCCGCCCGCCGCCGGGCCGCCCGGGACAAAGAAGCTCGCGAGCATCACCAGGGTGGCGAGCGCGCCGACCCAGAACGACAGCATGTTCAATTTGGGAAAAGCCATGTCCCCGGTGCCGATCATCAACGGAATGAGAAAATTGCCGAACGTGCCGACCATGATCGGCATCACGACGAAGAAAATCATGATCGTCGCGTGCATGGTAAAGATCGCGTTATAAGTCTGCGGCGGGATAATCCCTTCGTACATGTAGGGCTCGGGAATAAAGTTCATCCCCGGAACCGGCGTCTCCGGCCAAGCCAGCTGCCAACGCACGAGCATGGCGAGCAGGCCGCCGACGATGATCATGAGCAGGCCCATGAAGAGAAATTGCCGGCCGATCATCTTGTGATCGGTTGAAAAGATGTACGTCCTGATAAAACCCAGCTCTTGGTGCTGTTCATGCGGCGCGTGCGCCGCCGCTCTATCGCTCATCGCTCAAAACCCTCCGTGTCTCGCTTCGGCTGAAATTGCAACGGTAAGAATCGATCTACTGCGCTTTCGCAGCCAGATGCTCGTCCGCCCATTTCTTATAATCTTCGGGCGTATAGACGAACAGCCAGCCCTTCATGCCGGAATGTCCGAAACCGCAAAGCTCGGCGCAGGGAAGCTCGTACTTTCCCGGCTTCGTGCCCTCGAACCAAGCAGTGATCTCGCGGCCCGGCACCACGTCTTGCTTGAAACGCATATTGGGAATGAAAAAACTGTGGATCACGTCGGTCGCCGTCATGATTAAGCGAATCGGCTTATTGACCGGAACATGCATGTCGTTATCGAACTTGATATCATCTTGGGTTCCGAGCTTGCCGTCCGGACCCGGATAATTCACTTCCCAGTTGAATTGTTTGGCGACGACGCGCAGCTCGAAATCCGTGTCCGGCACATGCGACTTGACTTTCGCCCAGGTCGACACGCTCATGAACGCGAGCACGACCAGGATCACGGCGGGAATAATCGTCCAGATGATTTCCAGCGTCGTGTTGCCGTGGCTATAAACGGCCCGCCGTCCCGGCTGTTCGCGATACATGATCAAAAAAACAACCATTAAGACGGTGACCAGGATAAAGGTGGCGCCGGTGATATAGTAAATGAGATAAAATAAAGAATCGATCTCGTGACCATAGGTCGATACGTCTTCTGGCAACCAGCTGAGCATCTAACGATCCGTCCTTGTGTTATTGGAAGTAAAGGAGGAAACCTGCCTTGTGCCTTGTGCTAACATAGCTACCAGGTCAATTCAAGAGAGATACCGTTGATTTGCAAAGGCTTTCGCCGAGTGCTAGCAGAAATTCAGCGAACCTGGCAAACCACTCCAGTGACTATCTGGTACTCCATAAGTTTAATGGTTCATCTGATCGCGCTGTCGCTCTGGCTCGGCGGCATCGTGTTTTTTTTGGTCGTCTTGGGACCTGCGGTGCATCAATTGGAACCGCGAATCGCCGTCACGACGCTCAATCAAGGAAGACTGGGTTTGGAAACCGCTTCGTGGATCGCCATCGGACTGTTGCTCCTGACGGGGATATTCAATCTGCTCGCGCGCGCGCGGGTAGACGGAGCGTCAATGAGCGAGTCCTATGGAATACTTTTGGGAATCAAGCTGTTTGTCTTCGGCGCCATGGTCGCACACCACTGCCTGCAAGTCTTTAAGTATGCTCCCGCCATCTCCGGCCTAAACGCGCAACTACCGAAAACCATGACTGCCTGGCCTGAGGCGCTGCTGTCTCACTGGCGGCGTTGGTTCCTCCTGTTAAAAATCAATGCCGCCCTCGGCCCCATCGCGGTATTATTGGGCCTCGCACTGGCTAAGAGCTAGACCGGCGATGCAGGTTCGGCTTGCCATTCACGCCGAATTCTCTTGAACAGATCATGAATTCGAGCCACGCATGGAGCAACCGGGTCAAAGCCATCCTCCTCGGGCTCGGCCTAGGTCTGGTATTTCACACAAGCGGAAACTGGTGGAAGATCCTTACGGATCGGGTGCCGGAATGCGGTCAACCCAACTGTGTCGCCGACTTCGTAACTTTTTATGCCGAGGCAAAACTGTTCTGGGACGAGCCGCAATCGCTTTATGACCTGGACAGGCAGCTCGCCTATCAAAAAAGGATCGCTCCGACGGAGCGAGTCTTGCCGTTTGTCTACCCGCCGATTACGGCCGCGCTGATGGCTCCATTAGCTTTGCTGCCTTTTCCGATCGCTTTTTTAGCGATGACCCTGCTGAATCTTGCGCTTCTCATGGTGAGCCTGCGGCTATTGATTCGCAAACTGTCGTTGACCCGCGATCAAGCCCAGTGGCTGCTGCTGTTTGCGCTGTGTAATTTCGGCGCGCATGCGGTGGTGTTCTACGGCCAAACATCCGCGATCATCCTCTACTTCCTGACCGGTCATATACTTGCGCAAAAACAATCGGCTGAATACAAGGCGGGGATTTGGGCCGCGCTGCTTTCCGTCAAACCGCAGTTTTTGCCGATCCCGCATGGAATTCTTTTTCTCCGGGGCCAGTGGCGCGGACTTTTATTGGGCGTATTTTTCAGTCTAGCTCTGATCGCCGGCGCGTTTCTCTTTGTCGGCGTCGAAACGTCGAAACAATACTTCGATCTCGCCCGGCGCATGATGGTTGCCGATGACGATTGGTGGAATCAATGGCGCAGCATGCATAACCTGCGCGCATTGACGATTTACTGGTTACCTCCGACGTGGCAAGCATATGTCTGGTGGGCCGGCATCACGCTCGCATTCTCGGCCGTGATCGCTGTCAATCTACGCTGGAACAAAAAGGCCGATGGTTTCGCCCTGACGTGGATCGTCAATGTGCTTGGGCTTCTGATCGTGATACCGCATCTTTTCACTCATGACCTGACTCTGTTGATCCTACCCTGTGCCCTATTTCTCAGTCTGTTCAAGCAAGGCGTGCCCCTACTGGTCGGTCTTGGTCTGGTATTACTGGCGGCTTTGCCTGCGGTAAATCACGTTTTGCCGACCAGTATGGCGACCGCGCTCGTGATTCTCTACATACTAAGCCTGACGCAGGTCGCCGCAAGAACAGCCGAGCGATCGTCTGGGCCTCAAAATTTGCTTCCCTCGGCAAATACACTATAGATGCCGATGAGCAAGGTCGGAACATGTCTTGCCGCGGGTCGTTCTCTAACTTGATTCAACCGCTGTTCGGCAGTATAGGGTAGCGGGAATCAATTGAGTCAACTGAAAGTACAACCGCGCATTTCGCCAAAGGAGAAACGCATGAGACTGAACCGCCATCTTCTGAACTTCTTCGCCACCTTGCTTCTCGTCCACGCCGCGCCCGCTTCGGCCGCCAACATCAACGTCGTATGGACCAGCGAGGTGGGTTCCTTCGCGCCGCTTTGGGTAACGCAGGAAGCGAAATTGTTCGAAAAGTACGGTAACAATGTCCAGCTCATTTTCATTCAGGGAGCAACCTCCGCCGCCGCCGCGCTGTCGTCGGGCGACGCTCAGGTCGGCATGTTTTCGCCTCAAGTGGTGATAGCGACGCCGGCGCTGGAACTGATCATGTTCGGCCGGCTCGGCAACACCATGGACAATCGCATCTATGTCAGGAAGGGCATCACGAGCCTCAAAGAGGTTAAGCGTATCGCTATCAGCCGCTTCGGCAGCAACGCCGATTTCGCAGCGCGATATCTGCTGCAGCGCGAAGGGCTGCGCCCCGACACCGACGTGGCGCTCTTGCAAGTGGGCAACCAGTCGAACCGCATCGCGGCCGTCGCGACTAACAATGCCGACGCTGCGATGCTCACGCCGCCCATGACTCTGCAAGCTCGTAAATTGGGAATGAAGCTGCTGATCGATGCATCGAAACTCAACATTCCCTACTCCAGCCTGATGTTCGTCGCGCGCAAGCCGTACCTGGCGAAAATGCGCGCGGAACTGGTCAACTTCACTAAAGCGATGATCGAAGGCGTTCACCGCTATAAGGCCGACAAAGAATTTAGCTTGAAGGTTTTGGCAAAGTACATGAAGCTCCAGGACCGCGAGGTTCTCGAAGAAAATTTTCGCGAGTATGACTTTCCGACGAGGCCGTACCCGGCCAAAGAGTATTTCGATCTGCCCATCCAGGAAGTCGGCAAAAAAGACCCTAGAATCTTAAAAGAAAATCCCGAGCGTTACGCCGACATGTCTCTGGTCAAAGAAATCGAAGCCAGCGGCTTCATCGACAAGTTACATCAGGAATACAAAGTCAAATGACGGAACCTCTTGATCATTTGAGCAAGAGGTTTCGTCATCCTGAACGAAGTGAAGGATCTCTTAGACAGAAAGAACTAAATCGAGGCATCGGGGGTTTCTATGGCAACCGTGCGTGGCGCGACTTTATTAGGCCCTGACAAATTGGAAGTTCGTGAATATCCCTTTCCTGAAATCCCACCCGACGGCGGATTGGTGAAAGTGGAAATGGGCGGCGTCTGCGGCACCGACGTAAAATATCTCCACGGCAAGCTTAAAATCGATTATCCGATCATCCTCGGTCACGAGATTCTCGGGCGCGTCGAGAAGCTCGGGCGTAACGCGGCGCAGATTCACAAGATCAAGGAAGGCGACCGCATTATCCTCAAGGGCGCGCTGGGCTGCGGCCGCTGCGCCGACTGCCGGCGCAACAACCAGCGCTTTTGCCGCCAGCGCACCAACTACGGCGGCCGGACCAAATGCGATAAACCGCCGCATCTGTTCGGTGGCTTTGCCGACTATCTTTACTTGGCTCCCGATGTGCTTGCCACCAAAGTCAGTGACGCGCTGCCCGCCGAGGCCGCCGCCCTGATCGGTTCGGTCATGGCCAACGGTTTTCAATGGGCGATTCGGCGCGGCGGCGTCAAGATGGGCGACTACGTTTTGATCCAGGGCCCCGGCCAGCAAGGTCTCTCGTGCACCTTCGCGTCTAAGCATGCCGGCGCGGCAAAGGTTTTTATCACCGGCATCGGACGTGACAAACCCCGTCTTGAACTGGCGAAAAAATTCGGCGCGACGCGAACGATCAATGTCGAAGAAGAAGATGTCGTGGAAGTGATTCGCAAGGAAACCAGCGGCGAGATGTGCGACGTGGTCGTCGATGTCTCCGGCAACCCCAACGCGATTCTCAAATCCGTCGATTGCCTGCACCGCCAGTCGACCATGGTTCTCGGCGGCTTGACCGGCGACACCACCGTGACGCCGATGCTGATGGACAAACTGGTGTGGAACGAGATCAAATTGCAAGGTTGCTTTACCGCCGATAACGACGCCACCGAAGCCGCCTTGCGCATCATCGAAGAGACCAAGTTTCCGGTGCAGGAAATGGTTAGCCACGTCTTCCCGCTGAAAGAAATCGAGCATTGCATCCGCGCCATCGGCGGAGAAGTGCCGGGCACCTTTCCGACCAAGGCATTAATTAATCCAGCGCTCGGATGATCGAGGGGCTCAGAGACAAAGTCGTCATTGTCACTGGCGGCGCACACGGAATCGGCAAGGCTTACTGCCGCGGCTTCGCAAAAGCCGGCGCCCGTGTCGCCATCGCCGATATCGATGCGGCCGCTGCCGAACAAGTGGCCTCGGAGATTAACAGAGATTTCGGCGCGCCGGCGCTGGCATTGCGCACGGATGTTTCGAACGAAGCGTCGGCCAAGGAAATGGCCGCGCGCACGCTCGAACGCTTCAACCAGATCGATGTGTTGATCAACAACGCTGCGGTCTTCTCCGTCGTACCGATGAACCGCGGCCGGATCGAAACCATTGACCCGGAAGAATGGGACCGGCTAATGGCCGTCAATCTGCGCGGCCTGTTTTTCTGCTGCCGCGCCGTACTGCCGGCCATGCGCAAACAAAATTCGGGCAAAATCATGACGATCGCATCGGGAACCGTCTTTGCCGGCGCGCCCGGCAGAATCCACTATGTGACTTCGAAAGCGGCGACCATCGGCTTTACCCGCACGCTCGCGCGTGAAGTCGGCGATGATCATATTAACGTCAATTGCCTCGCGCCCGGCAACACGCTGTCGGAAGAAGATCCGACTGAACAAATGATCAAGTTTAGAAAATCTTCCGTTAACTTGCGCGCGCTCAAGCGCATTCAAATGCCCGACGACGTGGTCGGCGCAATGTTATTTCTCGCATCGCCGCTAAGCGATTTTATGACCGGCCAGACGGTGAACGTCGACGGTGGAATTTCGTTTTTGTGAAATGGAGTGATGGAGTACTGGAGTATTGGAGCGATGCGAAGGGGCTTCGCTCCCTTTTATCCGATTCGATTTGAACGTTTTGAACGGAGAAAATCATGCACGTGAACTATCCGATCATCGACGCCGATGGTCACGTTTTGGAAAAAGACCGTGAGCTGCACGATTACCTCGGCGGCAGATACTCTAGCGCGCCGCGTTTCGAAACCTACTCGTATTTTCCTTCCCTCGACGGCTGGAACCGCGGCACGGGTGTCCCTGGAAAAGATCCTGAGACGCCAGCGCCGCGCTGGCTGCAATTTCTCGACGAGCTGGGCGTCCACGCCACGGTGCTCTATCCCACGGGCGGGTTAGGACTCGGCCTCGTGCAAAACCCGGAATGGGCGTGCGTTCTTGCACGCGCCTACAACTCGTGGATCGCCGATCGCTTTACTAAGCAAAGCCCGCGTCTTCAGGCCGTCGCCTTATTGCCAGTGCACGAACCGCTGGAAGCCGCGAAAGAACTCGAGCGAGCGAAGTCGATGGGGCTAGTCGCCGGTCTGTTACCCGCGGTCACCGCCTTGCACAAGGGCTATGGGCACACGGACTTCGACCCAATCTACCAAGCAGCGGAGCGCCTCGACATGCCGCTTACCGTTCACGGCGCGCCGAGCCGCGGCATGGGCTTTGATTTTTTCAATAAGTTTCTCCACGTCCACACGCTCGAACATCCATTCGCAATCTTGATTCAGTTTACCCACATGATCTTTGAAGGCGTGTTTGTCCGATTTCCCAAACTGCGTTGCGCATTTCTCGAAGCGGGTTGCGGCTGGCTGCCCTACATGATGGACCGCATGGACGAAGAGATGGAAAAACCCTACCGCGTGCAAGCGCCGCTGCTCAACCAGAAGCCGAGCGAGCTGATTCGCAACGGCCAAATTTGGACGACTTGCGAAGTGGAAGAAAAAGCTCTGCCCCACGTTCTCCAGCAATTCAACCGAAAATGTTTGATGTGGCCGTCCGACTATCCGCACGAGCGGCTCTCGGACATGTTCAAACGCGATATCCCGGAATTTCTCGAACGTGACGACGTCAGCGACGCAGACAAGAAGGCGATTCTGCACGATAATCCGATCAACTTTTACCGACTGAAGATCTGAGGGAAAAAGATTGTCTCCCGCAAAGGCGCAAAGGCCGCGAAGAGAAGATTAAAATATTTGCCCGAACTTTGCGCTCTTTGCGTCTTTGCGGGAAATTCTCTTCTAGAAATTTAACGGAGGGTTTTTATGCGTTTAAAAGACAAAGTTGCGATCGTCACCGGCGGCGGCGTTGGCATCGGCAAAGCCTATGCTCATGGCTTGGCCAAAGAAGGCGCCAAAGTCATCGTCGCCGATATTCAGGACAATGAGGCGAAAAAGGTCGCTGACGAGATCAAGGCAGCCGGCGGTGAAGCCACGTCGGTTTACGTCGACGTCACGTCGGTTGATAAGACCCGAGAGATGGCGCAGGAAGCGCTAAAAAAATACGGCCGTATCGATATCCTGGTGAATAACGCCGGACTTTATTCGGCGCTCAAAAAGAAAAATTTCATGGAGATCGACGGCGACGAGTGGGACCGCGTCATGTCGGTAAACGTGAAAGGATTGTGGCATTGCGTCAAAGCCGTTTATCCGGCGATGAAGCAGCAAGGCAAAGGCAAGATCATCAACATCTCGTCGGGCACGGTGCTCGGCGGCTCACCCTACTTTCTCCACTACGTGTCGTCAAAGTCCGCGGTCATCGGCTTCACCCGCGCACTGTCACGAGAAGTCGGCGACGATAATATCTGCGTAAACTCGATCATGCCCGGGTTGACCATTTCCAGCGCCAATCAGGAAGGCGTGATGACCGCCGAGCAACTCGCCGACCGGCGCAAGCGCCGCGCTTTTCACCGCGATCAGTACCCTCAGGATCTCGTCGGCACGGTGATCTTTCTCGCCTCCGATGACAGCGACTTTATGACCGGCCAATCCATCGCCGTCGACGGCGGTATGAACATGCACTGAGGACAGAAGTTATTTGGATTTTTAAAAAGCGCGCACGGAGCGAGCCACTTATTCGAAGATTACACTGGTGAAGGTAACCATCGAGGCCGTTTCCGGCGTAAACGCCTGACCGTATTTGAGATGACTTCCATGTACGCCGTCGAGCAGGTGAATCAACGAGTACATTGGCGCGAAACCGCAGATCCTGCGCCGATCGTGATCCTTGGCGATGCTTTGGAAAAAACCGGGCGCGTCGAATTCAACCAGCCGGCTCACAAGCTCGCGATCTTCACTCTCCACCCACTTGAGAAAATCATCGGTGATCGGCTCGCTGTCGCCGAACTGCCTGCCGACGTGAGCCAGATCGACCCCCGCGACAAAACAAACTCTCCGGGATTCCCGCAAAGCCGATTCGCGAAGCGTCCGTAAAAACTTCCCCACGACTGAATTGGCTTCCGGGACCGTCCGACTGGCGATGGCCGAATGAAAGGATGAAACCAGAATCGGCACGATCTTGAACGGTTTTTCCGGTTGACCGGTTATAGCGGCGCGTTTTTGCGCGATGTATTTTAGAAACACCACCTGAAATTCGAGCGAATGCTCGCCGCGGTGCAAATACTCGTCAGTGAAACAATCGTCGTCACACGCTGACGGTAAGCGGTTGACAAAGTCTTTATCCGTCTCGACCAGCCCCAGTGGCGTCTGAAAATCTTTCAGCGTCAAAATGTAGGGTGTCCGGCCGCCGCAGTGCGAGGTGCCGAGCAGGATGTAAAGATCGGCACCGTGGCTTTCGGCCAATGATTTGTAAGCCCAGGCGTACGCCGGACCACCGCGGTGAAAATCGATATGCGGCGCCACGATCGCTTTTGGGGTCGCTGATCTATTCTGCGCCGACGGCAAACCGGGTCCCCCGGGAGCTAAAAAATAGCCGTCGAGCTGGCTGGTCAATGCCGCGGCATCGGCTTTGTAAACGCCGCCGGCGTGAGCCGGAGCGCGCGTCGGCAAGTGGCGGAATTCGAGAATGACCGCATCACGATATTCAGCGAAACGCTCGCTCTCCAAATAATAATGTTGATCGAGCATTTCAACGAAATTTTTTAACTCCTCGCTCGGCAGTAATGAGCCGAACTGCTTGGCGTAGGCTTCCTGAATATCAATATACGAATGCCGGCCGTCGAAACGCGATAGAATAAAATATCCCACCGGTGAAACGCCAAGCGGCGCGGCAAGATTCAACGGGTCCTTTACATAGACCAGGGTCTTGCCATCGTGCTGGACGGGAAACGCTTCGACGGGACGCAGCTTAGGTTTGTCGTCGAGGGTGGTGGACAAAGTTGGACAGGATTGGCAAGCTTTGCGCTTTGTTTTTGCAGCTAAACGATGCCGAGCCGTTGTTTGGCTTCTTCGCTGATCATGCTCGGGTTCCACGGCGGTTCCCAGACGAGGTCGACGGTGGCATCGCCGACGCCCTCGAGCGCCATGATTTTTTGCTTCGCGTCGGCGGCGATCATCGTTCCCATGCCGCAGCCGGGCGCCGTCAGCGTCATCTTGACGGCGACTTTATCGTCGTTGATTTCGACGTCGTAGACCAAACCGAGATCCACGATATTCACCGGAATCTCCGGATCATAGCAGTCTTGCAACGCTTCGTAAACTTGTTCTTTGGTGATCATGGAACTAGCTCCTTGCGGTTGCTTCTATCCAGCTTTTAGCTGGAAACGATCTTCAGCCCCTGAGCCTTTTTCGCCTGCTCGGATGCGATCGATAACTGTCCCGCTAGTTTTCCGGCGATTTCTAGAAAACAGCGACTCACTTCGCTGCGCGGATCCTGGACTAGGCTCGGCACGCCGTTGTCGCCGCCTTCACGCAACGCCGGTGTGATCGGAATTTCGCCGAGATAGGGGATCTTAAAGCGCTCCGCCGCCCGCCGGGCGCCGCCGCGCGAAAAAATTTCGTGTTTCTTACCGCAGCCGTCGCACACGAAGTAGCTCATGTTCTCGACGATGCCGACGATCGGGATATTGACTTTGTCGAACATCGACTTGGCGCGCACCACGTCGGCGAGCGCGACCTTCTGCGGCGTGGCGACCAACAGAGCGCCGCTGACTTTTAACTGTTGCGAAAATGTAATCTGCACATCGCCGGTGCCCGGCGGCATGTCGACGACCAGGTAGTCGAGCTCGCCCCAATGAACGTCCGCCATGAGCTGGTGCAGCGCTTTGCCTAACATCGGACCGCGCCAGATAACCGCCTGGTCCGGATCAAGAAAAAAACCGATCGACATGACTGGTAAGCCATGGGCGAGGGCAGGGTTGATTTTGGTGGCGCCGTCAACTTCAATCTTCTCCGGTTCGCCTTTGACGCCCATAATAATCGGCACCGAAGGACCGTAAATATCGGCGTCGAGCAAGCCGGTTGCAGCCCCGTGCATTTTTAGCGCGACCGCTAAATTAGCGGCAACCGTCGATTTGCCAACACCACCCTTGCCAGCCGCGACCAGGACGACGTTCTTGACCGTCGGCAGCAAATCAGTCTGGCCGGCGCCGGCCTTACTGCCGCGCACCTGAGCGCCGAAGTCGATTTTCAGGGCGCTGATTCCGCCAATCTGCGCCAGCGCCTTTTTGCAGTCGGTTTCGATCGTCTCGCGCAGCGGGCAGGCGGGCGTAGTCAGCTCGACGGTGAAACGCACATTGCCTTGAGCGACGGCCAAATTTTTCACCATGCCCAGGCTTACGATATCACGGTGAAGCTCCGGATCCTGGACTTTGCGCAACGCCTCGAGAACGCGCTCTTCTGTTACACTTTCCACAATTTTCCTTTCACTTAAAAAAGTATTGACTTATAAGGTCCACGATGTCAACAGCGCCTTAACTGCGTTAACAATCGACACTTTGCGGCATCTAATCAACGTGGATCGGCGCGTGGCGCCGGCGCGGGAGCATCATCGCAGGTTGATGGGATGGAGAGCTTTTGCTACTATAGACCGTCTCAAAAAATCTCCATTCCAAAAACCTTCAGGAGGGGCGATGACTAGAGCACTCACCACCTTGTTTACGGTTTTGCTTCTGAGTTCAGCGACGGGCTGCGCCGGAGGGAGCCTGACGACGCGCGAGAAGGGCGCCGGCATTGGCGCGTTGGGTGGGGCTGCGGTCGGGGGCATTATTGGAGCGGCCGTCGGTCATCCCGGGGCTGGCGCTGCCATCGGCGGCGGGCTTGGACTGGGCACGGGCGCTTTGGTCGGCGATCAACTCCAGGGGCAGGAAATTAAGCAAGCCGATCAACAAAGACAGATTAATACCAATCAGGCGGAACTGGAACGTCAGAGACGCGAGCTCGAGCAACTCAAGCGACAGCAAAGGGAATATTGAGCTCGTCAGATTAATTTTTACCTAAGCGATCATGCCCCAACTTACGGGTCTGCTTGAAAGAAATCCGACCACCACCGTGCGGAGCTGGTGGTAACTGTGAGGAGATCGTAATGAAAATGGCAACTAATTCTTTGGCGGGAACCTTGCTGTTCACCGCGTTTCTGGTGGTGTCGGGGTGCGCGGGCGGCGAATTTACGACGCGTGAAAAGGGCGCGGGTATCGGCGCGCTAGGCGGCGCGGCGGCGGGTGGAATCATCGGCGCGGCCGTTGGTCATCCTGGTGCCGGCGCAGCTATTGGCGGCGCACTCGGGTTAGGTGCCGGCGCGCTCGTCGGAGACCAGCTCCAAGGCCAGGAAAACCAGCAAAAAGAGCAGCAAAAAGCGCTTGATCAACAGCGCGTCGAGATTGAAAAGAACCGGGCGCTCATCGAAGAACTGAGAAAGCGTAATATTGAAGCGCGCGAGACCAGCCGTGGTGTCATGGTAAATTTGCCCAGTGTCAACTTCGAATTTGACAGCGCGGACCTCACCGGCAGTGGCAGGAGCAGAGTCAATCAAATCGCCGACATTATCAAACGTGACGCGCCCAATCGTCGCATCACCGTCGAAGGCCACGCTAGCCGCGAAAGCGCGGCTCAAGAAGCCTACAATCAACGACTTTCCGAACGCCGCGCGAATACCGTCGCGGACGGGCTCGAACGTAGCGGCGTGAACGGCCGAAGTATTTCGGCCCAAGGGCTCGGCACCCGGGCGCCGGTGGCGTCGAACGATACCGAAAGCGGCCGCCAGCAAAACCGGCGGGTTGAGGTAATCATCGAGAATTAGCCTCGCCCAAGCGCGGCTCGGTGCCGTCAAGCAGGCGCTTAATATTGTCCCGATGGCGCAGAATCACCATCGCACCGAGAAATGCGCTCATGGCGATGAACGCCGGCGCAGCGGAGATAGACCAGAGCGCGAAGGGCGCCGCCAACGCAGCAGCGATGGAACCGAGAGAAATTCTCCGGCCGCAAAGAACGATTACAGCGAAAACTCCGATCAGAATCAGAGTCGCCACGGGCGCTAGCGCGAGTAGAGCTCCGAACGCCGTAGCGACTCCCCTCCCGCCCTTAAATCGCAAAAACACCGGATATAAGTGTCCTAAGAACGATGCGATTGCTACCAGAGCAACCGCCGCCGGACTCAAACCCATCCGCAGCGCGATAAACACGGGCACATACCCTTTAGCCGTATCCGCGAGCAGCGTCAGTGCTCCCAGTCTTTTGCCCACGATCCGGGCGACGTTCGTCGCGCCGATATTCCCGCTGCCGGCGTTCCTGACGTCGACTCCGGCCAGCGCGCCAACGATATAACCGGACGGAATAGATCCGAGTAGATAAGCAAATATTATGAGTGCAACCAGCATTGGGGCGCCCGAACGGTGAGTAATGGCTTAGAATCTCAGCTTCGTTCGCCGTTTTCGATCGCGGCGTAAGTAATAAATCCCGCCGCAAAGCCAGCCGACAGAAAAGAACGCCACTGCAATTGCCGCGGCGATGATTAGATCCTGTTCGCGGCCTTCCAACATTTGCAAGATTGAGGGCGATTTGCCCAGCGACGTTTCTTGCTCCGCGGGCGTGGACGCGTTCATCATTGATTTTGGCACCGAACCTTTGGTCGCTGCGGCGATTGCCAACGGTAGCGTCGCCGGCTTTACCGGTTTTGTTCGGCTAGACCTGGACGACTCTTTTGACGGCGAATCGGTAAGTCGCGAAGCCCTTGTCCCCGACGTCGATTTTTCTGCGGTCAACTCACTGGCAAGCAATATTAACTTCTCCTGAACATTCTTTTCACGACGGCTAACCGACGTAACGACAGGCTGATGCCGCGCCGGCGTCTCAGCTTGTTGGTGAATGAGTTCGTTAATCGCCCGTTCGCGCTCCGCCCCGGACAAAGCTTGAAAATTCGTTGTCTGGATGGTGAAACCTGCCGCCTTGCTCTCCGCGGCCTCAGCACCCCAGCAGTGTGAGAGCACGAGCAAACCAAACGCCACCGCCGAGTGCGCAAAGAGCCCGAAGTACGACATGGCTTAATGTAACACAAGGCTTTGAGCGCTCAATAATTTTATTTTCGCGGAGGTCGCAGGATACTAAAAAGCCCCGCACGGTAAATTTCCGTGCGGGGCTTTTAACGGAGAAATCTAGAATGTTACTTTGCCGGCCGTTTGTAGAATTCCGGATTCATTTTGGTGGTTGTGCCGCACTTCGCCAGCTCTTCCTCGAACATCTTTCGGATCCACGGCGCCTCGTCGTAGTACTCGATCTGGTTACCGCCTTGCTTGACATCCTTGTCGACTTTGGTGATATCGCCGAAACCCTCACCGAGGCTGTACTTAATCCCGCCCAGGCGCGGCGGTAGGTAGCGCGCGCCCGAGGCGCCGGTGTTGAAATGCTGGTGGAACATCATCGCCGGCGGCGTAAAAACGCTGCCATCCTGCCAGTCGTAGCGCTTCGGCTCTTCTCCCTCTCTCCAGAACAACGAGAAGCCTTGGCCTTTGATAATGATCACGTTGAAGCCCGGGCCGTGGCGATGAGCCTTTTTGTAAGTGCCGATCGGAAACTCGGAGATATGTGCCGCCATCGAACCGTTGGCCAACTCTAACATGACGTTCTTGCCGGCCGCGCCGCGCTCCTTCCAATCTTCGAGCGCGAAACTGCGCGCGTCGGCAATAAAGTTGGTGTCCCAAACTCGGCCCGGATACGCTTTCCCTTTGCCGCTGAAATATTCCGGATCGCCGTCGAAGCGGTCGGTAAAATCGCGCGGCGTGTCGAAGACGAAGTCTGCGTTGTGAAACAGGTTGAAGACAATCGGCATGCTATTGACGGAGAAAAATCTGGCCGGCTCGTCGCCCGAGCCGTTGAAGTGTTGGTACCAGGAATTAAGCGGCAACGCGAACAGGCTTCCCTCCTGCCACTCAAAGGTTTGTTTAGCGCCCTTCTCGTTCCAAATTGTCGTGCCGCCTCTGCCTTTGAGCACAAAATGCAAGTCCTCGTACAGGTGCCTGATCGGATTTAATTTCTTTCCGGCAGGGATCTCGCTGACGTAGGCGCCGGTGGCGCCTTCCGCGCCTTCCATGTTGATAAAAGCGCCGTTGCCGCCGGTTCTATCCCAGGGTTTGACCTCCACCTTTTTGAGATCTTGGACGAAAAAAGTCTTGACGATGGGAATTCCCTCGCCCAATTGCCATTTATCGTAATAGGGAATGTTATCCATCACGTTGTCGATTTGGGTGGCCGCTTTGGACATATTTTCCTCCAAAAAGTACGCTTGGTTAATATCGTATACGACTCGTAAAAGCAAGCAAGGTTGCCCGCGAGAATAGGTCGTTTTCACTCGTACATTGTTAATTTTACGACTCAAAAAGCGACCCTAGCATTGACAACCCGGACGAAACTCTACTAAATGGCAGCGTGATACGATAACGATCCATTAAACTAATGTCGTAGCTGGACGCTAACGACAACTTAGAAAAGGAGATATACGCTTGGCTACAACCGTTGAAGCGCCGATGGTAGGCAAAATTCTAAAGATTGAAAAAAATCCCGGCGATCATGTCGACGAAGACGAGGTCATCATCGTCATGGAAGCGATGAAAATGGAAATACCCATCGTCGCGCCGGTCACGGGCACATTGAAAGAGTTAAAAATTGCCGCAGGTCAAGCCGTCGAAGCCGAGCAAGTACTTGCCGTCATCGAATAATCACGCGTGCTACGCTTGCAGTTTTCGTCATTAGCGTTATGGAACCTCCCCAGATGGATACCTGGACGTTCGGTTGGACCCTGGCATTGATCGGCATGGCCGGGACCATGTTTGTGCTCTGGATATTGAGCCTGCTCATCCTGCTGATTCGAAAAGTCTTCCCGCAACAACCCGAAGCACCGGCAACCAAGAAAGGCTAGTTTCAGTTCATGGAATCCGCGCTCGTCTCCGGCGTACAAGGTCTGTTTCTAGGCGTTCTAAATCTCGGTCCGGGTCACGTGATCATGATCCTGATCGGCTCGT
>JBOHVN010000261.1:0-12948 GCA_050735675.1 Binatia bacterium
TTGAGACTTTCGTCGCACAGGCGCAAACACCCTATTTCCAGGGCAAGACCATTCGGATCGTCACCGGCTATCCCGCCGGCGACGTAAACGATCTCTACCCCCGTCTCATCGCTCAACATATGGCGAAATACATTCCCGGCAATCCGAACTTCGTCATTCAAAACATGCCGGGAGCCAGCTCCATGATCGCCGCCAACTACGTTTATGCCGTGGCCAAGCCGGATGCTCTTACGCTCGGCTGGATCGCGCCGACGCTTTACTTCGATCAGCTCGTCGGGCGCAAAGAGGTCCAGTACGATTGGGCAAAATATAGCTTCATCGGCTCGCCGGTACGGAGCGAGCACCAGCTCTACATGCGCTCGGACAGTCCGTACAAAACCATCGCGGACGTGCGCCGAGCCTCGGAGCCGCCCAAATGCGGGTCCGGCGGCGCCGCCGGCACGGGTTTTTATTTTCCCAGGTTGCTCGACGAAACCATCGGCGCCAAGTTCAACATCGTTCTCGGTTATCAAGGCGGCGGCCCCATCGATCTCGCTGTGGAAAAGGGCGAGATCCAGTGCCGGGCGATGACGATCGAAACGTTCTTTGCGCGCGAGCCGTTTCACACCTGGCGCAAGAAAAAATTCGTCCGAAGCATCGTTCAATCGGGGCAAAAACGCGACGCCCGTCTGCCTGACACGCCGACCATCTATGAACTGATGGACCAGTACAAGACGCCGGATCACTCGCGCCGAGTCGCCACCGTGATTCTTGCCGGCGGCTTCTTCGGCCGTCCGATGGTAGGCCCGGCGGGGGTTGCGCCGGATCGGCTCAAAATTCTCCGCAGCGCCTTCGCCAGCGCGCTTAAGGATCCGGAGCTTAAAGTGGACGCGGAAAAACGCGGGTACGATTTGGAGCCGGTGGGCGGCGTAGAGATGGAGAAACTCGCCAAAGAAGTCATGACCCAATCTCCGGCGGTTATTGCAAGAATGAAAAAGGTGCTCGGCAACTAGAAGGATAACTAGGAAAAGAATTTAAGGTCATTGAAGAAGGCCGTTCTTCTTTAGAAACCGTGGCACATCTCATCGAAGGCTGCCGGATCTTCCAAACAGCAGGCATGGCCGGCGCCGGGTATCACATGATGCTCGGCTCCGGCAATCGCGACTTCACTGCGCGTCTCGGCGAATTGAAAATGCCGGTGCTGATTATCAACGGCGAGTTTGATAATTCGCTCAACCGCCGGCGCGCTCAAGCGCGAGTCCATTTCCGTGTGCATGCCGGGAAAATACCTGCCGCGCTGGCTCTGCGCGAAGTCTTTGCTGACCAGGCCGGTGAGATGCTCGATGTGAAACCGCGCGTGACCCTCGGGCCTGTCACCGGACGCGCCGGCTTTGCTACTCGGCGACGCAGCTGTCCATGTTTCATCTGTCCGACTTCCAGCAGCGCTTGAAAGTTCCAATCCGCGCCGCTCGCGCTCATCGAGTGGAATGATTGTGCCATATCGCAAACTTCGTTCGCCGCGCCGAAAACTGTTCAGTCGCTTCGCTCCAGTTCGCAGCGCCGGCTCAAACGCTTGCGACATCCGCGGACACCTGCGCCAAAACAGCTAATTGCAAAACATCTCTCTGTTCCTAAAAGTTCACTCAAGCTTCGCCGAGTGCGACGATAGCCTGGCGCACACTTTCCTCGGCAAAGGCGAAATTGCTCGGAGGTATAGAACTTGCTTTTGAACCCGCGGAATTCAAATTCTAAGCGGAGCGCCAACTTTAATTATGAGCAGCAGGAATCGTGAGCGGCCGGTCGGATTCAAGGGCCTCGTGGGATTCGCCAGCTGTGTGATCGGATTGGGTGTGGTGTACTTTGGCTACGGCATCGGCACCGAGTCGCCCAAGAAGGATGCAGCCGTGGAACCGGGTCCTGCTGCGCAAGCGGATCGCAAAAGACCTGTCCGCGCTATGAACATGGCGCTAGGCAACATGGTCTTCTTTGCGCGCGATCTTGGGTTCGGTGTCAAAGGCGCCAAAGACGGTGATGTCGATTTAAGTAAGATTGCCGCGCGAATCGAAGGTCAGTTGCAGGAAATTCGCGAACTGTACCGCCAGGAAGTCATTAAGAATTCGGCCCTGGCCGGCGGCTTAACCTTGCAACTTAGCATTGGGCCAACCGGCGAAGTGAGTCAGGTTCGCGAGCTATCGTCACGTCTCAACGATGGCGACTTCAAGCAGGCCGTGATTGCGGCAGCGTCGAAATGGTCGTTTGGCGAAGCTGTCGGGGAAGATTTGCAAGTCAACTGCCCGCTCCTGTTCGTCCATGAGGGCATGGACATCACGACGCTCGTGCAGTGGGAGAAATCTTTAGGGCAGGGGGCCGAAAACGCCGCGCTGGCACGGCCCGTCGGCAATCCAGCGCCGGTTCAGCCGGCGGCTTTGGCGCGCGGCGTTACTCGGGCCAACCCACGACCCGCCACTGCGGCCAAATCAGATGCAAGAGAATTCCAAATCAAATACGCCACCGCACTGCGCAAGGATCCAGACTTCTCGTCCCCTTCGTTGGCTACTTTAACAATCGGCACGAAGGTCATTGTGCTCCGCCGTCACGGTGACTGGCTGGAAGTTCGTCCCACCGCCAATGGGCGAACCGGTTTTATTCGCAAAGAGTTCGTCACTCCTCTCGAAGTCGCGCACCAGTAACGAATCCAACTCATCGCCTGACGTCACCGATAATCGTCGAGACGCCTGCCATCGGGTCAAACAAGATTTCACCTGCGGAGATTTGTGCAGACTTGCCGCTGCCGGTACTATGGACCGGCTTAGTCGCTTTCTTTACCATGACAAGGCTTTCTCAACACCGGCCGTGGAAAATGCGTGAGAGCGAGATCACGCCTGAGTCTGTGTTTCGCGAGCGGCGGCGATTCCTCAGAATCTCTGGCTATAATGTTACGGCGAATGGGTCGCGAAGTTGTATACTTAGAGCGATTTCGTCGAGGATGGAAGATTGAGGATAGAAGATGGCGATCCTCGATGTTCCATCCTCGATCCTCGTTTCTTATGACTCGTAAGCGGCGTGAACTAGATCAGCTGCTTCAGCGCTTTAGCGAGAATCTCGACGTTTTCGACCCGCGCGCCGTGCCCCATTAAACCGACGCGCCAGACCTTTCCTTTGAGCGGACCTAGGCCGGCGCCGATCTCGATGTTGAAATCATCGTACAAGCGCCGGCGCACTTTCGGATCGTCGACCCCTTCGGGAATCTTGACCGTATTAATCATCGGCGCGCGGATCGATTCGGCGACCGCAGGCTCCAATTCGAGCTTGCGCATCTCGCGAACAAAAGTTTCGTGCACCTGGCGATGCCGTTTCCACGACGCCTCCAATCCTTCTTCGAGCACGAGACGCAGCGCTTCATGGAGCGCATAAATCATCGAGATGGGCGCCGTGTGGTGATAGACCCGCTCGCTGCCCCAGTACTTTTCGATCATGGAAAGATCGAGATACCAGCTTTGAACTTGGGCTTTGCGCTGACGGATCACTTCAACGGCGCGCTCGCTGAACGTCACCGGCGACAGGCCCGGCGGGCAACCCAAGCATTTTTGCGTGCCGCTGTAACAGGCATCGATGCCGAGCTCGTCGACTCGCGCCGGCGCGCCGCCGAGAGAAGTGACTGTGTCGAGCAAAAATAGCGCGCCGCTTTCGCGCACGAGTTTGGCAATATCATCGAGCGGCTGCAGCACGCCCGTCGACGTCTCGGCATGCACCACCGCGACGAGCTTGTATTTTTTCCGCGCCAGAGCCGTCTTGAATTTCTGCGCGTCGAGCGCCGTGCCCCACTCCGCCTCCACGGTATCGACCTGCGCGCCGCAACGTTGCGCCACGTCGACCATGCGCGTGCCGAATACGCCGTTGACGCCGATCAATACGCTGACTCCCGGCTCGACGAGATTGACAAAGCACGTCTCCATCCCGGCGCTGCCGGTGCCCGACACGGGAAGCGCCAGGCGATTTTTTGTCTGAAAGACCTCGCGCAACATGGCCATGCTCTGATCCATGATTTCCAAAAACTTGGGATCGAGGTGACCGACGACAGGAAGCGACAAGGCTTCGAGCACGCGCGAATGTACCGGGCTCGGACCAGGACCCAGCAAGATGCGAATTGGCGGATTGGCTTTGGGCGCTGCGGGCATAATCGTTCCCCAAACAAATTTTCGATCTACTCTTCGGCCTTCACATGGAGCTCCATGCTGCCGATCTTCTCAATGGTGCCGTGCAGATGATCGCCGTGGTTGAGCTTGCTCACACCCGCCGGCGTGCCGGTCGTAATCAGATCCCCCGGACGCAGCGTCAAACAGCTCGACAGAAAACGGATATGCTCGCGCAGGCCGCAGATCATATCGCTCGTGTGCGCGATCATTGCCTCTTTGCCGTTCTGCAGCACTTTGATCGATAGATTTTGCGGCTCGTCGATCTCGTCGCGCGTGACGATCCATGGACCCAATGCGCTGAACGTATCGAAGCCCTTACGAATGTTGCGCGTGTTGTGCATGCCCTTGCCCCAGGGATCGCGCTGGCTGATATCCCAGCAAATCGTGTAGCCGAATACGTGGTCGAGCGACTGAGCCTCGCTCACCTTGCGCGCGCGCTTGCCGATGACCGCGCAAAGCTCGCACTCGAAATCGACGAGCTTGGAGATTTTCGGCAGGATGATGGTATCGCCGGGACCGATGATCGACGAGGTCGTCTTGAGGAAAAATTCCGCCATCAAGTCGTCTTTGTTCTTGATCTCTTTGTTGGCGCTCCCCATGCGGTCGACCATTTCCGCTCGGTGCGCGTAGTAATTCGCGGCGGCGGCCCACAGCGACCCCGGATTGGTGATCGGCGCGAGCAGCTTGACCGAGAGTAAATCCTCACCGCCGGAGCTGTTCGCGGCGTCCCGCGCAATTTGCATCGCCGCCGGATTGTTCGCCAGCGCGTCGATGATCTCGATCATGGTATAACCCTGCCGCGCCAGCCCAGCCTTGATCAAGCTATCGCCAATATTCACAACCTTATTACCGACGACGACGCCGGCCTGATTGCTGTTGTAGTGACAGATTTTCATAGGTCAGAACCTCCAAACGAAGCTAACTCGGAAACTGACCTCTCATACCTGATGGGGCGGGCAAAGTCCAACGAAGCGGACACGATCCGGACGGGATCAGTTCGCAGTTTGTTGTTCACGCGTGATTAAGGCGTTTGACGATATTACAAGCTCGTCGTATGACAAGAAACAACGATCCTTCACGGAGAACTCAGAGATCATGTTACACCTGAAACTGGGGCTCACCAAGAATCCGCGCTTCGAACCGCTCATCGACGGAACCGTCAAATCGGCGAAGTTAGATCTCGACACCGTCGTAACGACGCCGCCGGAGCTGTTTTACCGCAATTTAAAAAACGATGAATTCGACGTTTTCGAAATGTCGCTTTCGGAATATCTCATCACGCGCGAGCAGGCGAAAGGCGAGCAATGGCAGTGGCGCGCATTGCCGATCTTTCCGGCCAAGGCATTCGTCTGGCTCGGTCTTTACGTCAATACCGCCGC
This sequence comes from Binatia bacterium, assembly GCA_050735675.1. Lineage (GTDB taxonomy): Bacteria > Desulfobacterota > Binatia > UBA9968 > UBA9968 > DP-20. Next base: position 5,555 of record JBOHVN010000261.1, read on the forward strand.
GGGCATTCACAGCTTGGGGGACTTGCGCGGCAAACGCGCCGGCGTGCCCGACTACGTCATGACCGCCGCGCTGTGGTTTCGCGTGTTTCTGCGTGAGCTGCACGGCATCGAGCCGCGGGACATCTCCTGGTTTATCGGCCGAACCCAAGATCTAAGCCACGGCGGCGTGCTTAACGTCCAGGCGAGAGCGCCCGCGGGCGTGTCTTTGACGTGGTTGACGGCGGCGCAAACCTTCGACATCATGCTCGATCGCGGCGAGATCGATGCCGCCTACGGCTTTGCACCGCGCCATGATCCGAAACTCTATTCCCTCAATATCGACCGTTACGGCGGCACGCCGCTCGAAGGCAACCCGCGGCTGGCAAAACTTTTTCCAGACGGAGGTTGCGCCGTGGTCCAATCATTCTTTAAACAGAGCGGAATTGTGCCGGCAAACCACGTCATCGTCGCGCAGCGCCGTCTGCTCGAACAGAATCCCTGGCTCGGCGGCGAGCTGCTGCAACTTTTTTCAGCGAGCAAACACACAGCCTACGAGAACAGCCGTTTCGGCGCGCCCGCCTACCGATATTTCGAAGCGATGAATCGAAGCGAGCAAGCCGCGCTGTTCGGCGAGGACCCTTTCCCGTTCGGCATCGCCAAGAACCGCGCCATGCTGGAAATGCTCTTTCGCAGCTCGCATGAGCAGGGTCTGACGCAAAATCCGGCCAAGATCGAAGAGGTTTTTCATCCCGCGCTGTTAGACACATAGCGCGCGGAAGGAGCACGCATGGCAGTCAAATTTTCCACCGTCGATGCCGACGGTCACCTGGAAGAAAATCACGTCGATTGGCGAGAGCGGTTGCCGGATAGGTACAAGAGCGAAGCGCCGGAGCGCCGGCCGAGCGGTAATGGCCAACTGCGGACGATCATCGAGGGGAAAGCTTGGCCGAGGCCCGGCGGCTTAGGCATCGGCGTCGGCGGCCCATACAGCCGGCCCCATCCGCGCCGCCCGGGCATGACCGATCCCAAAGCGCGGCTGGCCGATATGGACAGCGAAGGCATCGACGTTGCGGTCTTGTTCGGCGCCGGACTTGCGGGAACGCTGCCGGCGCTCGACGATGCCGGCCTCGCCGCCGCACTCGCGACCGCGCGCAATACCTGGCTCGCCGAATATTGCGCGGCGGATCCGAAACGGATCAAAGGCACGGCCGCGCTGGCCCAGCAAAGCATCGATGCCAGCGTCGAGGAGCTGCGGCGCAGCGTCACGGAGCTGGGGTTTGTCGGCGCGTCGCTGTTTCCCAACGTGAAAGGGCGCCATCTCGGCGACTCCTTCTATTTTCCGCTCTACGAAGAAGCCGAGCGGCTCAACGTGCCGATCTGCGTTCATATGTTTCTCGGCCGTTACGGCTCCGACGCGGTCGGCACCAGGCGCGTCGATAAGTTTTTTTACTCGCATCTGTTCGGCCACCCATTCGAGCAGATGATCGCGCTCTCGGTCATCATCGGCGAAGGCGTGCTCGACCGATTTCCCAAGCTGCGCTTTGTTTTTCTGGAGTCCGGCTGCGGCTGGATCCCCTATTGGCTTGAAAGAATGGACGAACATTACGAAGTGCTCGGCGTTCAGCTGCCGGAGCTCAAAACCGCGCCGAGCAAACTTTTGGAGCGCGGCCAGCTTTATTTCTCCTGCGAGTCCGAAGAAAAGGAGTTGGCCCACGTCGTCGATATCATCGGCGACGACTGGATCGTCTTCGCCTCCGACTACAGTCACTTCGACAGCCGCTGGCCCGGCGCGTCGGAACCGATCGTCAATCACGCCAAGCTAAGCGACGCAACGAAGCAAAAGATCCTCAACGACAACGCGCGGCGGCTCTATCCGCTCGAATGAAAGGATCGCTTGCGATGCTGATTTCACACAAGCTGCCACTGGCCCTTAGAATTGGCGAAAGAACATCCCTTCTGCTCTTGCGGGAGAAGGTTAGGATGAGGAGAAATCAAACGGCACCCTCACCTCATTCCTCTCCCGTCGAGGGAGAGGATGTGAAGAATCCGAAACTGCCGCGCTATTTCAGCGCCATTGGGTTTATCGTTTTGACGGCGCTGCTCCTTTGCCATGGCGCTCATGCTGAGAACATCAAGATCGGTCTGCCCTCGGTCACAATTACGGCCATGCCGTTTTTCGTCGCGAAAGAGCACGGTTTCTTTCAACAAGAGGGTCTGAATGCGGAAATGGTTGTTATGCCGGCGGCGCTTAATATCAAAGTCTTGCTGGCCGGCGAGATCCAATACGCCGCGACCATCGGGTCCGCCGTCGCGGCTTCCATCCGCGGCATCAATGTGCGGACGGTCATGTTGTTCGTCGACCGGCCGCTGCAAGACCTAGTCGGTTCGTCCGATGTCAAAGCAATCGCGGATTTAAAGGGAAAACTGATTGCGATTTCTTCCCGCGGCGGATTGCAAGATATCGTTATGCGGCGCATTCTGACGCAGTCGAAAATTGATCTTAACCAGGTCACCATTATGACGATTGCGGGGCAGAGCGCCTTGATCGCCGCGCTTAAAACCGGGCGCATTGCCGGGGCCTTGCTCAATCCGCCGTACAATTTCCTGGCTTATCGCGAAGGACTTAACAACCTGGGATTTTCAGGCAACTTCGTGCGTCTGCCGAGCACCGGCATAGCGACTCTAGGCGAGACACTCGAACGATCGCCTGAACAGGTGCGGCGTTTGACCCGAGCCCTCGCGCGCGCCCGCGCTTTCGCCAAGGACAATAAGGCCAAAGTATTTCCCACGATCAAGCGCGCGCTCCGCATCGACGATGAAGATCTGATCTCGAAAATTTACGAGCAACACAAGCAAGTCGAAACCACGGATGGCAGGGTTGATGCCGCTCTGATCGCCGATACCATCCGCGACGCGCGCCAGACCGAAGGCATCACCAAAGAAATTCCCGCGAGTCAGGTTTTTGATTTTTCTTACCTGCCGGCGCGCTAATACGACACGGACCGTCGGGAATAACCTAGCGCGGCAAACTCGCAAAGAAAGAACGGCGGGTAGCATGTGCTGGCGCACCGGTGGGTGAATGGGTGCCAAGCGCATCCCAGGAAAATCAGGTAGCCGACCGGCGATTACGGGGTGGAATCCCCTACATCGCCGGTCGCTTCGTCGTCTCTCCCCCTCTAGCGTTTCTTGCCCGCATACGCCACGCCGCCTGGATTGTAGTTCAGGCCGGGCGGATGCTCGTCTAAATTGATCGAAAGCACGACGGTACTGCTCGTGCTGAGAATCATCTGGCCGATCTTGGTCAGATCCACTTCGTGCGAATCCAATCGGTTATAGTCCGATGTGACCTTTACTCTTCGCTGGCCGACTTTCGTAAGAGTAACCGTAACATTCGACTGCGAAGCGCCTTGGGAATCCGAAATGACATCGCCGTCATAAGTTCCCGCGACCGAATCCGCGAGTGCAACCGACTCTGCCGATTTCTTCTCTATGAGCGGCTCGGGGGTGCGCGGCAAGCGCCAATAAACCCCGAAGCCGATCGCTAAGATGATGATGACAGTCAGGCCGATCCATTTGCGCGATGAGTTTTGGCGAACTGCTCGCTTCGGCAGGCTAGGCGTCGCCGGCGCCGACTTTGGGATTGCGTTAGCTGATATGCCCGCGCACAATGAAACAAATCCATCATGAGAGGTATGCTCCTGCCAGCCGACCAAATCTGCGGTTTGTTTGCGGCGAAACTCAAGCGGCGGTCGTATCTCGTCAATGACGGCCGGCACCAATACGCCGCGTTCCGCGGCGTGTGACGCTTCGTTCTTGACCCATTCCGAAGAGACCGAATTCTTCGACCAGAGCACCACGACACTTTTCGCCGCATCGAGCGCGCGCTCAATTTCCTGATCGAAGGTTTGGCCGGCGATTATTTTTCGGTCCCACCACACTGACCAACCCCGCTCCGCGAGAGCATTCGCTAATTGGCGAGCTCGCGCCCGGTCCTCATTTGCATAACTGATGAACACGTCGGCCATGCGGTTCCCGTGACAGATTCGGCTCGTGACGAATACACCCGGTCAAGGCACTAATTGACGGGTAGAGAAAAAAAGCGCGGATATCAGACCCGCCCTCAGGGATTCTTGTATTGTATTAGTACGGTTGAAAGCTTTCGCCGGTCGCGCGAATTTCCGGTAGCTAGCCTGATTGTCTCGGGCCAGAAGATAATTCACCGCGGATCCGCCACAGGACGGATCAGCCGCAATTTTAAAGGCTGAGGCGCGGAGTACGCCGAGAAGAGAATTTATCACGAAATACCCCGAACTCTACGCACTCTGGGTCTCTGTGGTGAAATGCCGGCTTCGCTGCGCTGGGCAAAAGAGGTTAACGGGAAGCTCAGTCCGCCAGCACGCCCATGTCCCGGCCGCCGCCGTGCTGGTAGATGATGCGCTTGCCGGTCTTTTCATCGATCTCGTTGCGTTGGCCGCCGGCTTTGGCGACATCTTCCGGCGTCGCCATATGGCTATTGCCCAAAAGAATCATCGGCTCGTCATAAGGATTCGATCCTTCATAAAACTCATGCGCGGGGATGCTGATAATCTGGCCCGCTGAAAGCGCGTGCGATTCGTTGAGACCCTTCATGATGCCCTTGCCCGTCAATACATAATAAGTGCGGTCCGACGGGTGATTATGCATCCTCTGCACGTCGCCCGGAGGAAAGACAAGAATCCAGGTCTCGAGCTTTTCGCGGCGGAAAAGATCGATGCGGCGCTGGCCCTTTTTCCGCTCTTTGGCCTTCTCGGAAACGTCCAATAATTGCACGGCGACCTCCTTTTGTTAGTAAGGGTAACGCGACTTCGCCTTATGACCAAACTCTATTCCCGATCGAACTGGGGTGTCAAGAATCCTTGCTCCAGTCAGCTCAAGATCTCTCACTTCGTTCGAGATGACAGACCGCTAAGTTATTGTCATTTCGAGCAAAGCGAGAAATCTTTCTGCGTGTGAAAGGTTCGCGTACTCTAACTGAACACTACCTCCTCCTTCGTGCGGGAATGGTTTGTTTGCCGTAGCGAGCCGTAATATAGATAGAAGGAAGCGGCGGTCGAAGAAAGGAAACCAGCAATGAGCCTGACTAATCTCACTGTGATGTACGGACATCTCGAAGGCGCCGGCGGCGGTTTCGCGCGCGACCCGAGCGGGTATCTGTCGATCGAGACCGGAATCTTTCGCAAGCATGGTCTGAATGTTTCCTGGCAGCATGTGCAGGGCACCGAACAACGCTATCGCCGGCTCGAGGACGGATCGGCGCAAATCTCGCTATTGGTCGGCCGGGCGTCGTTGCAACACTTTCTAACGTCCAAAACGACGCGCATCTTGGGATGCGTGATGAATAGCTGCCCGTACTATTTGGTCGCGTCGCCCGCAATCGCAACGCTAGAGGATCTCAAGGGTAAAGTGGTCGCTTGCCGTGAAGGACCGTCGCGCAACACGCCGATTGCCGAAACCTTCTACGAGCGGGCGCGGCTCCGCGCCGGCGGCGATCTGACACTGCAATTGCCGGCCGGCGATCAAGACGCGTTCGATTTGCTGATCAGCGGCAGAGCGCAGGCGGCGCTGCTGCCGCGCCCGTTTGGGTTCATCGCCGAAGAGAAAGGCTTCAAGCGCATCGCTGACTGGCCTGAGATCGTCGACGATCCGCTGCCCATCACCATCGAAACCACGAGTAACCTAGCGCGTGAAAGGGTAAACGATTTCGCAACTTTCGTGGCGGCGCACAGGGAGGGGATTGGTTATTTCAAAGCGAATCGCGCGGAGGCGATCCGCGTATTGGAAAAGCAATTCGGCCACTCACGCGCAATGGCTGAGAAAATTTTCCGCGACTATGTGATTTGCATGGACGAGACGTTGACAGTGGATTTCAAGCAGTTTGAAAAACTTCTGTTTCAAGTCGCGCCGGAAGCTGCCGTCGATGCGCGGCGGCTGGCGTCCGAGTGGATCGCGCCCGGCGCGGTGAGGAATGAAGCATGATGGTCGAAATGGCTCTTCCTTAGTCCAGGGAGATTTTGCTATAGCTGGCTGAGGCGAAGCAGATATAAGGAGGTTATTTATGGCAGGCATAATCGACGCGGACACGCATATTTCGGAAGGCGAAGCGATGTGGGCGATGATGGATAAGGAAATGTATCCGCGCCGCCCCGTGCTGCTTAAGGGACCGGATGACACCTTGTACGGACCGCGCAACGCTTTTTGGCTAATCGACGGAAATATTTTTCCCAAGCCTAACGGCAAGGGCAGTTTCCGTTTGATCACTCCTTCGGCCTCAAAACTGGAATCTTCCCGCGGCGACATTCACCTGGCCTATCGCGAGATGACCGATATTCCGGGCCGGCTCAAAGACATGGACAAGCTCGGCGTGGAGAAGCAGGTGGTATTTCCGACGCTGTTTCTCATCTACATCACGGACGACATGGTATTGGACGTGGCGATGGCGCGCGCTTACAACCGATTTATCGCCCAGGCATGCGGTAAATCCGGCGGCCGCATCAGATGGGTCGTCGTGCCGCCGCTTCATTCAATCGAAGAATCGGTCAAGGAGATCAAGTGGGGCAAAGACAACGGCGCGGTGGGAGTTTTCTTTCGCGGTATCGAAGGGCAAAGGACTCTGGATAACCCTTATTTCAATCCGATCTATCAGGTGGCGAGCGATACCGATCTGCCGATCTTAATCCACACCGGCGCTGGCTGTCCGCTGTTTTTGCATCTCTTCGACGTCGAGCGAAATCACACGTTCGGTCACAGCCGGGTGCAGCCGCTGTTCGCGTTCCGCGATTTGATTCACAACAAGATTCCAGAGCAGTTTCCGCGCCTGAAATTCGGCTTTATTGAAGCTTCAGCCGGTTGGGTGCCGTTCATGATGCATATTCTCAAAAGACTATTCCGCGAGAAGTGGAAATTCTCTTCAGACAAAGACATGTTCCGCGAGTATCGGATTTTCGTCGCCTGCGAGGCGGACGAGGATGTGAGCTACATCTCGCAATATACCGGGGAAGATCATCTCCTGATCGGCTCGGACTACGGCCATCAGGATCCTTCCGAAGAGCGCCAGCTCGTGGCTGCCATGCGCGCACGCGAAGATATTCCACGCGCGCTCACCGACAAGATCTTCTTCGACAATCCGAAGCTGCTCTATCCGTTAAACTAGCTCGCTGTTGAAAGTCGCTGCTGTCATAGTCATTTAGTCCTCGCTTCAACCCTCTCCCGCTTGCGCTTATCATGTTCCATAACTCCCCACGCTGGACACTGACAACGATTTGTGGCATCCTGTGCGCGGATGGATGGCAGCGTGGTGGTGTGCGGGCGAGTTTTTCCGCACGCTGTTCTCAAGCGTATCAATGCGGCGGTGCGCGATCATGCCGAGTGGTCGCGGG
>JBOHVN010000262.1:0-37820 GCA_050735675.1 Binatia bacterium
AAAAATCCCTCGGCGATGAGATCCTGGCTTGCGGTCAGAAGCGGGCTGAGTGGATTTAAGAGATTGACCAAGACGAATGGCCACCGGACGGGCGGCGGGTAAAGCACCGGCGTGAGAAACATGCCCACTGTGAGAACCGTTCCGAGGGCATTTCCAGTATCGCGCATCACCAGATTGGCGATGGATAGAACAAAACCCAACCCCAGGGCCAAGAGCATGATTGGCATTAACACGAAGGGTAGAAAAATGACTCCCCATGAGGGAGTCACGCCGTACCAGATAAAGACTGCAACGACCGGCACCAGCCGCACAAAAAAATCAAAGACAGGCTGCCCTAGAGCCGCTATGACGAGAGCTTCCCGCGGGAAATTCACTTTGGTCACCAAAGATCCCGATGACACCAAGCTGGTCGTGCAGCTTGAAAGGCAACCCGAAAAAAGCTGCCATACGCTTATCCCCCACAATGCGTATGCAACATAGGCGATGCGAGTCCCACCAATCGGTAAAACCCGTGAAGCGTATAGAAAAGCGAATACGCCCACGGTCGCAATTTGTGGAACGACAGCCCAAACGTATCCCAGTATGGATTGGCGATAGCGCACGGAAATGTCGCGGAGTATCAAGAGCCAGATTAATCGGCGACTCTCAACCAGCTCGGCAAACATTAGCCTCCAACCAGAGACACCGTTACGTCGCGCTCCGTTTGGCGTATACACGATCTCCAATTCGTCTTGCCTCAGAGCGGTCGTTGGAGCAGTGGCTGGTTGATGTGAGTGAATAACCTCTTCCATGCTAAGTGCCTTCGTCGGCCTTTCGTCTCCCATAACCTAAAGCCTTGAAGAATGACGTGAATTATACTTCGATGGAGTATTTTTTTCTAATTTTTTGTACTGCGCGCCAACTACCGCCAGATCATTCGATGTTGACAACCTCCCAAGCGTGTTCCGGCCTGCGCAGTAGGGATCATCCGCAACCGCCGCGCCAATTGACGCGCCTAAGCCGATATGGACCCGTGAACTAACTACCCGAACAAAGGCTTGGTGATTTTCATGAATCTCGCCAATGTTCGGCGAGGCTCAGGGCAATGTTTTCTCATCAAAACAGTATTTTTACAGTATACTTAAGTTTCGACATTGCGGAAACCTAATCCGAACGGCTAAATGAAAATTCTCGTTTTAACCAAACGCCAATACATGGGAAAGGATCTCATCGATGATCGCTTCGGCAGGTTCCGGGAATTGCCCCTAGAGTTGGCTAGGCTCGGGCACGAGGTGCGAGGACTCGCGCTCAGTTATCGACCAAAAGCTGACAACCTCTTCGTGGACACAGACGGTTCTGGCGATGCGCATGTAACTTGGCATTCCATCAATCTTTTGAATGGGTTCCCTGCTGGGCCGTTAGATTATTGGCGCCGCGCGATTTCGCTCACGCGGGAATTCCGTCCTGATATCATCTGGGCGTGCTCGGACGCTTACCATGCTATCTTCGGTCGCAGGCTCGCCAAGCATGTTGGCTCCCTATGCGTGGTTGACCTTTACGACAATTTCGAAGCATTTAGGGCAAGCCAATTTCCAGGTGTTAGACCGCTGTTTCGGCGGGCCGTCAGAGCCGCCGACGGGGTCACTTCTTTCAGCCAGCGGTTGGCCGATCACGTCGCCCGAACCCATATGCGGACGAAATCCACATTGGTTATCGAGAACGGAGTTCGCAAAGAACTTTTCTACCCGCAGGATCCCAACCTATGTCGCCAACAACTGGGCTTGCCAGCAAACGCCAAGATCGTTGGTACAGCCGGAGCACTGGACCATAGTCGGGGTATTGAAACTCTCTTTAAAGCTTTCGAACAGCTGTCCGCTGAGGTCGATGATCTGCATTTGGTGCTAGCCGGCCCACGTCAACGGGGAATGTCAATCCCCGCCGGGCCACGAGTTCACGACCTTCACGAACTGCCTCACGCGGAAGTGCCATTACTTTGCAATTCATTGGATGTCGCAGTGGTTTGTTACCACCATTCGGCGCAAGGGGAATATAGTTTTCCGCAAAAGGCCTATGAGATCCTCGCTTGCCGTGTTCCGCTGGTCGCAGCAGCGGTTGGGTCGATGAACGAATTGTTACTAAATTATTCCGACTGCTTGTACGAACCTGAAGACTCGGCGAGTCTCGCGAGTGCAATCCGGCGACAATTACAGGCAAAAACAGTGATCGAGATGCCGACTCCCACATGGGCGGATTCAGCAAAGCAGCTGAGCGATTTTTTTCTGCAGATCATGGATGGCATGGCCACGTCCGCCATGCAGACACCAAAAAATCAGGCGCCACGCTAACTCAGTTCTCGTATTGCCGCATTAAACACGCCTTCATAAAAGCCAATAACGCGACGCCATGCGAAATCTTTGTTTATCCGACACCGCCCATAGAAACCCATAGACAAACTCAACTCACGGTCCTTCAAGGTCGAAGTAACGATTTGGCTGAGACCTATGTAATCGCCCGGATCGACTAGGGCCCCGCTTTTCCCCTCCTCCACTGCATCCGGTATCCCACCGACCCGCGTCGCGACGACTGGTTTGCTAGCTGCGGCTGCTTCCAAAGCGACAATGCCGAATCCTTCGACATCATCCTTTATGTCCAACGCTGGCAAGACTACCAAATCGCACGCCTGATACAACTTGATGACCTCCTCGTCGCTCAGCGAGCCGAGCAAGCGGACGTGGTCTTCGAATTTAAACGAGGCAATTGCCGCCTTTATTTCACTGGCTACATCATCCCTGTTCGTGAGCGATTCAGTCGGATTATCGCCGACGATCAAAAACACGGCGTCCGGAACTGCTTGAACAACACTGACGAAGGAATTTTCAATAAACTCTTTCACGCCTTTGCGTTTTGCCAAGCGTCCGACAAAAAGGATGATCCTTTTCCCCTCTACTCCCCAGGCTCGCTTATCCGCGGCGATATCCGTCGGTTTACTGAAGCGTTCTAACTGCACGCCCGGTGAAATGACAGCGATGCGATCTGATGGAACTCCCTTCAATTGGGCCAACTGCGCCGTGTATCGACTATTGGCAACGACGCCGTCGGAGGATTTCAACCAACGAACGCATAGCTGCTGATACAAAAGGCTCCGATAAATAAGGTCCAAACCATGCGCTTGGATCACCGCACGGCGAGCAAACAGGCGAGTGAGGATCAGCACCAACGGCGTCACCAAAACGCTGCCCCCGAGCACGACTCGGAGCTGAGGATTGCGAGCCAGCAAAACGGCGCCGCGCCAAAGGGCATAAAAGGCAAAGAAGATTAATCCAGGCAACGGCGAACGAAAAACATTGTTCTCATGTGCCCCCGAAACCGGCGCATGCGAAGTAATGACCTTTACTGAGTGAACTTTACTGAGTTCCTCGCACAGGCTACCGATGAGATTTTCGATGCCGCCGCGGCGCGGCGGGTAATTCCAAGTGATGACGAGTATCTCCATGCCGGCGTGCGCTAGCGCTTAACCGTACAAAGGTGAAAAACCTGATACTGCCAAGACAACGGCCAGAACGGTAAGACCGATGCTTGTGCGGCGCGCAGCGGCCAAGCATACCAACGGCCACGAAAGATCCACGACGGTGACAGCACGTGCAGGTCCCGCCAACGATGCCGCACCGTCAGTCCGGCGCCGTCGAAAAGTTCGCTCCACTCCGACAGAGACCGCGCCTCTTCACGAACATCGGCTTGTTGGGTCCCTGAGTACAATCCCAATCGGAGCGGCGGAAATCCCGAGTTGGGAACCAGAAGCACAAACACGGCATTTGGCTTGGCGACCCGAATCATCTCGCGGAGCGCGGCGTGAGGGTCCAAGAAATGTTCAAGCGCTCCCAGACAAGAGATGACATCAAATTGACGATCGCTGAAGGGAAGCTTCTCCGCGGGACCATAGTGGAGTTCTGCTTCGGGCAAAGCTCGACGGCAAATCTCCAGCGCCTTCTGCGAGATATCGATTCCCGCCGGTATCGCGCCAAGCGATGCTACGGCCTCGAGCCAACTCCCAGTGCCGCACGCCACGTCCAACACCCGCTGGCCGGTCCAGGGACCTAGTTTCTTTGCCAATCGCCGCAGGTGGCAGGGAACTGCGAGCACTTTGTCCGCATCGCGATAATAGACAGAATCGTAGAATTCACGAATTCGTTCTTGATCCATAGTGGGAATGGCTTTGTCCGGCTCTGCCATAACAAGCATCACGGGTCCCTAAAAATGAGTCCGTCCCGCGCCCGCACCACCGGACGCATGCCAATAGTTTCCTCAATCTCCGCTACGGTCGGAAGATACCAACGCCAGCTTACCCCGTTAAAAAAGACGAGCATGGCCCTTTCTTCGTTTAACCTGCGCTTTAACTGAATCATCTCCGACACAAATCGCTGATTCGGTCGGGAAGTATGCGGATCGATTTTTCGGGGTATCATCGCAGCCGGTGTCCCGCGCAAGACATATAATATATCCGGCGCGTTCGAATAAATTCCATTTGCCGCAGGCAGCGAGTCTAGCTTTGCAAGAGTCTCGGAATTTCGCCACGCTCCGGCTGCATAACCGACGCCATCGTGATAGCTAACCTCCAACCAATTGATTGACCTTGCCGTAAGAGCGGCAAGGGTCAGCATCAAACAGAACGCAGTGACTACGCGCGAAAATCCGCTTAGCCGAGAACTGTGCCAGAGCCGGGCACCAAGAAACAAAGTCACAACCAGGAGCGGAACATAGATAGGCGACAACAGCCGGGTATCGAGGGGTACCCACGCGTCCAAAAAGGAAACCGATCCCAGAAGCATAAACAGATAACTCAAGACGACAATGATGAGAAAATAAATGGCAGGGAAAACGTTGATTTCTCCCGACAATTGAGTGGAATTTTTTCGACGGGCCTCAAGGGAAAACCAGGCCACGCCTCCCAAAGTCAAAACCATCAGCGAGGCGCTCGTCGCATTAAATGACATCAACCAGGAGAATGACAGCCAACCGGTCAGGATGTGAAATACCACTGCAATCTGCTCGCCGGAGATCGGGTGAATGGAAAAGCTACGATTGACCAGACTGCCTGTGGCCCACATGTTTCTCACCAACCATGCGGTCATCGGTAGAAATCCGATCGCGGTAAAAATGATCGTGTCGATTATACGACCACCCCATCGCCTCTCCGATAGCAACAAAACACCGGCGATGCCCGCGAGCAGCACGGCTAGCCCGGCGTATCGGACGAGGACGGCACTACCAAAAACCGCCGACGCCAGAATCAAGCCACGCCGGTCTCCGTTCCCGAGATAAAAGAGCAAGGCAAGGGTGCCACCGAGTTGTAATGCAATGAATAACGGTTCAGACCAGGCCATCGTGTGGACTTGAACCATCGGCAGAGCAGCGAGCGCGAACAAACCGATCAGCAGAGAGAGCGGTGCTGAGTGCGACACGGCGAACCCTAATGCTCCGGCGAGTACGATGTTGCAGGCGAAAAGTAACGCGGCAAACCATCGGGATGCCTGCAAGGGGTCTGCGCCAAAAACACCCCATATGACAAGCCCCAGAGAATATAACGGCGGAAAGTGAACGATCGGGGAAAACCCACCGTTGTCGGTAGGCGAGCTGAAACCAGATCCCCGAAGCAGGCTTCGCGCGCTCCCAATGTATGTAGCCGAGTCAGGACTCAATCCAATCCCCCATGGAGTCGCGGCGATTACGATCACCGCGCCGGCAACACCGACAACGCAAAGACCAGTTATGAATAGGAGGCCGGGCGACTTTTCAATGGTTTTTGAATCAAATGGCATCTCGCATCTCACGGCAAATCTAGGGGCGAGGGAAAATGCTTTCTTACGGTCCCTTCTCCGAGAGCAGCTTCGCCTCGAATTACTCACCCATCATTGTACCGCCGCCCGCTCTGCTGGCGCTCCATGCGCAGGAGGGCGATCTGTTCGGAAATTAACCCGAGCATAAAGACGATCACGGCAGCGGTAAACATAAGCGCGGACATGTTGGTAAACCGGTAGGCGGTGGCGTAAGTGTAAGCGTAGTTGCACATACCGGCGAGGAAAAACAAGATGCTGACCGGAAGAAAAATCCGGAACGGTGAAAACAGCGTCGCGATTTTGGTGATGATAAGCAAAAAGCGGATGCCGTCGGTGACCAGGCTGATCTTGCTCTGACCTGCGCGGTAAAGCGTCTGGATGGGAACATACTTTACGGTGAACCCGGAGCGCAAAAAGGCCAAGGTCAATGTCGTCGGATAGGAAAAAGTATTGGGCAGCAGATCGATAAACTTGTGCGCTTCGCGGCGCGACAAAACCCGAAACCCGGACGTCAGATCCTGCACTTTGAACCGGGTGACATAAGACGCGAGTAAATTATAAACCTGGTTCGCCGCGTAGCGGTGAAATCTCATCTTCGATCCCTTGGCCCGGGCTCCGACAACCATATGATAGTTCGAAGCTTCGGCGAGCAATTTAGGTATATCCTCCGGCCGGTGTTGGCCGTCGCCGTCCATCAAAACGATGACTCTCCCCCGCGCGGCTCGAATACCGCTTTTCACGGCGGCGCCATTGCCGATATTGTAGGGGTGACGGATCACGCTGGCGCCGGCGCTCAGCGCAACCTCGGAGCTGTTGTCGATCGATCCGTCGTCAATGACGATGGTTTCCACGCGAGCAAGCTTGAGGGCCTGGATCTTGCCGAGGAGCGGCGCTAGATTGACCGCCTCATTGAAAACCGGAATGACGATCGAAATCTCGCAGCCGTTAGCCATGGAGTCGATAGACCGCATGACCGCGGTCGAGAAACTTAAGTTCGAGCCCGCTCTGGGCAAATTGGTTCCACACCGCAGCTTGATCCGGGGTCAGATTGTGACTTAAAAACTCGGCCAGAAGATCCTCTCGGACCACGAGATGGGTAATCTGCTTTCGCTTCAGGACCTGGGCGATTTCCTCTGAGCCCTTCGCCGCGCGAATCGCCGTCAAGAGATATCCGGGCAGTTCGCCGCCATCATGAAAATAATCTCGCTCGCAATAATACGCCCTCCGGCCGACAAAGAGAAGATAAATTTTGGCCGAAGGCGCGGTGTTGCGATTAATATATTGAAACGACGCATACTCAGGCAGGTTGCGGCCGAGATACTCGACCCGACTTTCGACACCGCTGAGGTACCTGAGCGGGGCCGCCTCATACGTATATCGCCAAAGATACACACCATGCCAAGCGGCAAAGAAAATGAGGCCCGCAAACAAAATGACGGGCCGCCTGATGCGCAAATAAGCGTTGAAGGCGCCGTACGTCGCCAAGACAACCAGCGCAGGAACGATCGGAAGAATGTAACGGATTCGCAAGTCGACGAGGAACACGGCGTACAGCAAAAAGACCAACGCAAAACCGGCGAGTATTTTTTTATCTTCCAACCATTTTCCCTTAAAGGCCCAGGGCAGCAAGACGATCAGGACCGGCGTCAGCACCCCGTCGAAATATTGCGGATTGTCGTCCTGACCGGAAAAAAACATTCGCAGCGGCAGGCCTACCATCTGCCAGATACTTTCGCCGTAGAGTAATTCACGTTTAACGAAGATGCCGAGTCCGCCGCTCACCGCCGCTGCCGGGGCCGAGTTGGGCGACGCAAAAAAACCGCCCAGCAGCGGGAAGAAAGGATTGCCGGTTTGGGACCAATTTTTAATAAGCCAAGGCAAAAACGGCAACAACGTCAAAACGCCGAATAGAAGCGCTTCGCGGCCGATCCGGAATGGGCTTTCTCGCGGCGGCTGAACAACGACTAGCAAAAAGAGAAAAGAAATCACTAGAGCCACCACTAAGCCGTTCGGTTTGGTTGCGAGAGCAAATCCCAGCGATAGCGCCGCGAGACTCAACCAACCGAGAGCTTCCCTTTTTTCGCGCCAGCGCAGCAGGGCGAGCAGCGTCGCCGTTGTGTAGAACGTGATGCCGAGATCGATGTAAGCCCAGTGGCTCAAGCGCGCGATCACCGGAGTCGAGATGAAAAGAAAAAATCCTAAAAGCCCATATTCTGCATTCATGCGCCGGCCCAGGTAGGCGTAGAGCAACAAACCTGTAAGATAGGCAAACAAGGCGTGAATTAATTTGGGAACGAAGTCATAACCCCAGTACACCCACGGCGTATAGAGCATATCGAGTAACATGGGATAATAGGCATAGGGCGCCATCGGCACTTCGATGATGCGTCCGGCGTTGGCGTACAGGCGCGGTATTGCCAGGTGGTGCGTAAGCTCGTCGCGACTGGTGGGCGGCAGCAGGCCAAGCATGACTTCAGTAACGAGAAAAGCCAGAATGGCCATCCAGATCACGCGGCCGAGCCAATTCGTCAGGCGCGGAACTGCAATAAAATGGACGAGGAAAAAGACTACGCTAAAGATGAGAACGGCAACGACGCTAAAATTCAGCCACTGATTATGGACGTAACCGGCCAGGCCGAAGACGAAGTAACAAGTCGCCGAGAGGCCTAAAAGGCATCCGACCCGCGCCGTGCGTGACAGCAGCGTGGAAAATTGCTCTTCCATTAGGCTTTCGGAGCGAGCAGCGCTCATCGCGATCTCAACGCCGCCGGCGCGGAGGCAGGCTGGCGCCGCGCGCTTCAGGAAATTGCCGAGTCATCGATAATTGGAGGTTCAAAATGGAGCTGGGAATAATACTCATGGTTTCAGTCAGGACGTGCTAGGCACATCCTGACCGCATTCGCCAACGCAAGGACGGCGTCGGCGTCGGGTTTCGCACGCTAAGTCGACTCAATTCGGCTTGTCGATGACGGCGACGACGGCGCCAAATTTAACGAAATCACCTTCCTGGGCGTTGATCTGTTCCAATTGTCCGTCGTCCGGTGATTCGATCTCCACATTGACCTTATCGGTTTCCACCTCGAGCAGAGCTTCGCCCTTCTGCACCCTGGCGCCCTTGGTTTTGATCCAGCGCAAGATCCGCACCTCATCGCTCTCGTCGCTCGATCCCAACCTGGGAATAATCACGTCTTTTTTCATTGAGTCTAGAGCGACTGCGCTTCAAAGCTAGCGGAGAGCGACTCTAGCTTGAGCGTCTGGCGCATGTTTTCCATGAACGCATGGATGTTCTTGTACTTCGCCGGCAGCTCGTACTGCACCGCCGTGTAGAGATAGTGCAGCTGGGAAAAAATCGCCGCGTCGGCGACGGTCAACCGGTCAAAAATGAATTTTTTTCCGGAGTAAATTTGCTCCAACGTGTTGAAATGAGCGTCCCACTCAGCCTCTGCCTTCTTGCGCGCTTCCGCAGTTTCAGCGCGGCGAATGGCGTGATTGGCATGAATCAAAACTTCGTCGGACCAATCTTCCAGCGCCAAACAAAGCCCCTTGTTGGCGGCCCCATCGGGGTAAATGCTGTTAGCCGGATGGTCCTTGTCCAAACGCGCCGAGATCACCGTCGAATCGATAATGCATTCGCCGTTGTAATCCATCGACGGGACTTTTCGCTGGCCGGTATACTCAATCAACGATTTGCGCTCGTCCTTGCGCACATCGACGATGTCGTAGGGCACTTTTTTCACCGCCAAAACGATTCGAACCTTTTCACAAAACATCGATGTTTGGGATTGAAAGAGTCTGATCGCCATATGCTGATCCTCCTGATAAAATTTTTGGATTGGCTCGCCGACAATCGTCGGTTGCGGCTAGCTGTTACCCATGCAACAAATCCGCAGATTTCTCAAGCTTGTGCGCGGATCGAGTTATTGACCTGGCTTGGCTTCATAAGTATTCTTTTCGCCATATCGCGGCGAAATCTGCTTTGTAGAGCCGGAACCTGCTTCGCGGGCATCAGGCGAGAAATAGATCGACATGAGTAATGCGGAAGGAAACGATGGCGAAATATCTGCAATGTAGCGAGTGCGGCAAACTGGCCTTTTATTACGACGACTACGTGGGCACGGAAAAGCCTTTTTACCGCCGTTTTATGCGGTATCCGGAAGGCGAAACGAAACTTGAGCCGCCGCGCTGCTTTAACTGCGGCGGAGTGCCGCGCTTGATCCACGAAAATATCAAGGAAGAAAAAGCCGACGCCAAGCATTGAACCGGGCGGCCTGTGCGTCTCACTGTAAGACAGCGCCGTCCCGGCTCGTCTCTACCTCGCTTAGAATCCCACCAGGGGACCCGTCGATCTCATTTGCCGGCCGCTAGGGCTTTGACGTGTTGCTGCACGACGTCGGCCGGACAGAGGCGGAGAAAGAGCTTCAAGCCGCCCAATATCACCGCGAGGTCGTCTAACTGTCCCATCACAGGCAAGAAATCGGGGATCAAATCCGTCGGTAAAACTAGGTAAACTAGTATTCCCACGAGCACAAGTTTTGCTCCCGGCAAGACGCGCGAATCCTTTGCCAGGCGGGAAAAAAGCTTCAAGAAACTCGGCAGGTGGGTGAGCAGTCGGAAAAATCCGCCCCAACCGAGCCGCCGTACTAAACTAGTCGTCTTTAGTGCCATTATGTTTGTTTACCACTTCCGCGGCAAAGACCAAGAACCTGGTCAGATCAAATTCCGTGCAACAAGCCGCGAGCCCGCAGTTACCGAAAATTAAAAAGGCGGGTGATTGACCCGCCTTTTTTTGCATTTGGTGGAGCCGATGGGAGTCGAACCCACGGCCTCTAGAGTGCGATTCTAGCGCTCTCCCAACTGAGCTACGGCCCCGCTTAACTCGACGCGATTTTTAAATACTCGAGCACCTTATCTTTTAAGTCCGGTCTTTTCAACGCATAAGCGACCGTGGCGCGCACGAAACCGAACTTATCACCGATGTCGTATCGGTCGCCGACGAACTCGCAGCCAAACACCTTGCGCTCACGCACCAATTGCGCCAAGCCGTCGGTCAGCTGAATCTCGCCGCCCTTACCCGGCGCAAGACTATGCAGGATCGAAAAAATCTCCGGCCGCAACACGTAGCGGCCGATGATCGCCATCCTCGACGGCGCATCCTTGGCCGCCGGTTTTTCCACCGTGGCTTCGACTTGATAAAGCCGCTTGTTGACAGTCTTGCCCTTGATGACGCCGTATTGATGCACCTCCGACTGCGGCACTTCCATGAGCGCGATCACCGACTCGTTAGTATCTTGAAAAATTTCCAATAGCTGGCGAATGCACGGCGTTTCGCTGTCGATCAGATCGTCGGCAAGCATCACCGCAAAAGGCTCGTCGCCGACTAGATCGCGCGCGCAGAGCACGGCGTGACCGAGTCCGAGCGGCTTTTTCTGCCGCACCGACACGACTTCGGTCATCTCGGCAATGCGCCGGAGCAGCTTGACCGTTTCCGTTTGGCCGCGGTCGGCCAAAACCTGCTCCAATTCCGGCGCGTCGTCGAAATGATCTTCGATACCGTCTTTTCCTCGTCCCGTGACGAAAATGATCTCTTCGATGCCCGCATCCACCGCTTCCTGCACGACATACTGGATGGATGGAATATCGACGATCGGCAAGAGCTCTTTGGGCACCGTTTTGGTCGCGGGCAAAAAACGCGTTCCCAATCCCGCCACCGGAATGACTGCTTTGCGTAGTTTCATGAGGCTTTTCCGGTTGAACTAAACGAACCTTTTGGCTTTTCGCTCGGCGATCTCTTGGCTGGACTTGCAGCCGATGCACAAGGTCGTCACCGGCCGGGCTTTGAGTCGTTCGATGCCGATCTCCTCGCCGCACTCTTCGCAAATCCCGTACTCGCCGTCGTTGAGGCGCTGCAACGCTTCCTGAATCTTAAAAATAAGCTTGCGCTCGCGATCGCGGATACGCAGGATGGAGTTGCGGTTCGACTCCATCGAAGCCCGGTCTGTCGGGTCGGGAAAGTTCTCGTCCTCGTCCATGTTTTCGACGGTCTTGCCGGCCTCTTGACGAAGCTCGGCGATGCGCTGGTTTAGAAGGTTGCGAAAGTAGTCGACATCGTTTTGGTTCACTGTACATCCAATCGGATCGCAAAATCCCAATGCCATTCATTATATGGGAAAGCCGGCAAACATCAACTGCGAGACTCCGCTGCGCGCTCAGTTTGGAACCTTTAGTCGCCGAATAAGGTCGGACGGGGATGCGCCAGAACGAATACCTCCGTGCTTTTCGGCAGCATGCTACGATTGAGCGTCAATTGAGACTGCGAAATTCTTTTGACCGGATAATGCTCGTGCGCGAACGCGGTGAAAAGCTCAGCCTGACGCGCGACGTCGTAGTGCATCGGGATCACGATCGGCGGTTTTACCTGCCCGACCACTTTGATAATGTCATCAAAGCCGAGGTTCGTCATCGCGTCGATCGGAACCATCATCACGTCAACATGCTGCAAGACTTTGACCTGCTCCGGCGTGAGTAGATGGCCGATGTTACCCAAATGCGCGAGACACAAGCTTCCCATCTCGTAGACGAAAATGGAGTTCGCGATGGCGCCCCAGCTCTGGCCGCGCTGGCTGGGAATGTTGACGATCGTGATGTCCTTGACGCTGGTGCGAATCGGATTCCAAGTTTGTTTAAATGTAATGCCGCGAAGAATCACCGGATTGCCCGTCACGGCCCCGGTATTGTTGTGGGTAAAATGATCGTTGCTCACGGTCACCGCATCGGCTTGAATCCCCGGCGTGACGTTGAAATTCGGATCAGCGACGACTTTGGTTTGACTGCCGGAGTGAATCAAAAAACTCGAGTGGCCGTACCATTGAAGAAAATATGAACCCAAGGACGGCGATTTCATGGCGTTGCCGCGCGCCTGCACCAGTTGGCGGCCTTGTTGAAACAATCTCACCAACGAGGGGTTGCAAATCGCTTCGGCGATACCGCGCAGCGCCAGGAAAAACGTCGCTCCAGCCAAACCAAGAAAGCCGCGCCGTTTCATTTCTCCTCCTCGATAATCAACGCCGTGAAGCTCGAAACCACCGTGCCCGGCCAGCACCAGGCATTTTTTGCCACCACCAAAACAGGCGGAGTCTAGCGTCCGGCCGGATGGATTACAAGGATTGATCAGGTCGAGAGAGTTACGACGAGCAGTGCTTACAAGTGCCGTAGAACGCGAGTTGATGGGAGGTTACCCGGAAGCCTTCGTGAGGCAATTTAACCGGCTTGATCTCTCGCTGGTGATCGATCAGGACGTCGTACACGCGATCGCACAGCTCGCAGATAAAGTGCTGGTGGCGCTCCACCAACGGATCGAAATGCTGCGAACGCCCGCGCATCAATACCTGGAGCTTTTCGTCGGAGACCAATTTTTGCAGATTACGATAGACCGTGCCGAGACTGATGCTCGGCAATTTCTTGCGCACCCGGTCGTAGATCTGGTCCGCGGTCGGATGCGACTTGTCGTCTTTGACGGCGTCCCAGATGATTTGCAGCTGCTTGGTATTTCGAGCCTGCCCGCGTGTCTTCGCCATGTTCAGTTCACCAGATCTTCGGCCAACGATTTTCGCACTTCGGAGGCCAGCACTGTACGAGCCTTGTAGTTGGGATGATCGATCACCAATTCCGCCTGCTCTCCGCCGACAAACGCCTGACGAGCTTCGGAATCGAACGGGAACCTCACATATTGCACCGCGCTGATCTTATCTTCTTTGCTGCGTCCTTCCTCAAAGCGTCCCGGGATATAACGTCCGCCGACGTTCAAGGAGACCGTTTCGTCGATTCCTAAAAACTTTAGCAGCTCGTCGCGCAGATGCGTTTGGTCTTCGATCTCCAAAAACAGCGTGGCGCTGAGCTCACTCGGATTGGGAATAAGCTCGTTGTAAACCGCGATCTCCTCGCGAATCTTGTCCAGATCGGCGATGCGCTCGGCGCGCACCATTTCCTGGATCTGAAAGATCACGGTATCGCGATTCTCGAAGACGATCGAAACCCTGTCCCCCACCGAGACCCGCCGCTTTTTCTTTTTTTCAATAATATCGTCGCGAAACTTTTGGCGAACCTTCTCGTAAGCCGAAAAGCCGAGAATGTCATCGAGAATAATCTTATTCATTCTACCCCTGAATCATCCTTATGACTTTGCTTTCCGATGCGCCGCGGTCCAAGGCAACACGGCCATGCATCTTATCCAGTCCATGCGCACTGTACCAATCCTGGCAGATAGGTCTAAAAATAGCCTATCCGCCAGGAATAGCGTTTATCCAATTTAGCTGCCGAGCGTATCCAGTCCTTTGGTAAACCGTCCGGCGTGAGACTTTTCCGCCTTCGCCAGCGTTTCAAACCATTCGGCCAACTCCGACAGACCCTCGTCGCGCGCCGTTTTGGCAAAACCCGGATACATTTCGGTGTATTCGTAGGTTTCACCTTCGACGGCCGACTTGAGATTTTTTGCCGTCGTGCCGATCGGCACGCCCGTGCACGGATCTCCGACTTCCTTGAGAAAATCGAGATGACCGAAAGCATGTCCGGTCTCCGCCTCGGACGTGTCGCGGAATAAACCTCCAACATCCGGGTAACCTTCGATGTCGGCAACCCGTGCGAAATAGAGGTAACGCCGGTTGGCCTGAGACTCGCCCGCGAAGGCATGTTTCAGGTTCTCGTGACTCTTTGTATTAGCTAAACTCTTTGCCATAGACCCTCCTTCTTATTAGTAACAATTACTAATAATAAAAGGCGCTGGCGTAGTC
The DNA here is from genome assembly GCA_050735675.1 of Binatia bacterium. Classification (GTDB taxonomy): domain Bacteria; phylum Desulfobacterota; class Binatia; order UBA9968; family UBA9968; genus DP-20. Next base: position 14,600 of record JBOHVN010000262.1, read on the forward strand.
AAGCAAGAGCCTTAGCTTTTTTTGATCCGGTTGTTCTGATATTTTTGCTATTATCCAAAGCCGCCGCCGAGGGATGAAAGCGACATGATTTCAATTGAAGATTTTCGCAGAATCGAACTAAAGATCGCCACGATCAAATCCGCCGAACCGCATCCCAACGCCGACCGATTAGTGGTTCTGCAGGTCGATCTCGGTTCCGAGCAGCGTCAGATCTGCGCCGGCATCAGAAATCACTACGCGCCCGAAGATCTCGTCGGCAAACAGATCGTCGTCGTGGCGAATTTGGAAACGGCCAAGCTGCGCGGTATGGAAAGCCAAGGCATGCTGCTGGCCGCGTCCGATGACGACCGCGTCATCGTTTTAACTCCGGAAAAACCCGTGCAGGCCGGTTCGAAAGTTTCCTAAGCTCAAGACTCCCAGTCGCAACAATGCCCCCATCAGGACGCCCGACGCTTTGTTCGATCGATCACGAGGCTCTGCGCTGGAACCTGCTGCAGATCCGCAACAAGGTCGGAGCGAAAGTCAAGATTCTTTCCATGGTAAAAGCCAACGCCTACGGTCACGGCGCGGTCGCCGTCGCGCAAACGCTGGCCGGCGCCGGCGGGGACGCGTTCGGAGTCGCGACATTGGAAGAGGGCGTCGAGCTGCGCCAAGCGGGAGTCCGCGCGCCGATTCTTATTTTAGCCGGCGCCTATGAAGACCAACTCGCGGCATTTTTTACCCACGCGCTGACGCCCGTCGCGCATGAGCTTACCGGCCTCAAACAACTGGACAAGGCCGTAAAGAGTCGCGGCAGGACGCTCCAAGTGCACTTGAAGATCGATACCGGCATGGGCCGGCTTGGACTGGTGGCCGCCGAGTCGGAACGCTGGCTGCCCGAAGTCAAAAAACTGACTGCGCTGCGCATCGAAGGCGTGTTCTCGCATTTTTCCCATGCGGAAAACGTCGAAGGCGAGTACACCCGTCAACAGCTAGAGATCTTCAAACGCGTTGTCGAACGTCTGCGTGCCGACATTCGCCCGGCGCTGGTTCATTTCGCCAATAGCGCGGCCACGATCACGCTGCCGGCGGCCTACTTCGACATGGTGCGACCCGGTATCATGCTCTACGGCGTCTACCCTTCGCCGGCCATGGCCAGCCAGATCACGTTAAAACCCGTGCTCGCCTGGAAAACCAAAATTCTGCAACTCAAGAAAGTGCCCGCCGGTACCAGCATCAGCTACGGCCAGACTTTCATTACGCAGCGCGAGAGCCTCATCGCCACGCTTCCGGTCGGCTACGCCGACGGTTATCAGCGCCTGCTTTCGAACCGCGGCGTGGTTCTCGTCGGCGGTCAACGCGCTCCGGTGGTGGGAAGAGTGTGCATGGATTTGACTATGATTGATGTTACCGATATACGAAATGTTAAACAGGGAGATGAGGTTGCTCTCCTCGGCCGTCAAGGCACCGCGGAAATTTCCGCCGACGAGATAGCCGCCTGGGCCAACACAATCTCGTACGAGATTCTCACTTCCATCAGCGCGCGCGTTCCCCGCATTCATTACAATTCCTAGGAGGATTACCGGCAGTGGGCAGGATCGAAAGAGCCCTGATCAGCGTTTCTGACAAGAAAGGCATCGTCGAGTTTTCCCGAGCGCTGGCGCAACTCGGTATCGAGCTGGTCTCCACCGGCGGCACCGCGGCCTTGCTGCGCGAGAACAAAATACCCGTCAAAGACGTGTCGGAGCTCACCGGCTTTCCCGAAATGATGGATGGCCGGGTCAAAACACTCCATCCAAAGATTCACGGCGGCATCCTTGCTCTGCGCGACGATCCGGAGCACGTCGCCAAGATGAGAGAGCACGGTATCGCGCCCATCGATCTGGTGGTCGTCAATCTCTACCCCTTCGAAGCGACGGTGGCGCGTGGCGCGGACTTCGAAGAGGTCGTCGAGAATATCGACATCGGCGGCCCGAGCATGGTGCGCGCGGCGGCGAAGAACCACCGGCACGTCGGCGTCGTCGTCGATCCCGCCGACTACGAATCGATCTTGGCTGAGTTAAAGGAAAATAACCGCTCGCTGTCGCCGGCGACGCACTTTCGCTTGTTCTGCAAAGCTTTTCAGCGGACATCGCATTACGACGGCGCGATCGCCAATTATTTTTCGTCGCTGGGCGATGACGGAAAACCGCAGCGTTGGGGACAAACCGTCAATCTCCAAGTCTCAAAGCTTCAAGACATGCGCTACGGCGAAAACCCGCACCAGAGCGCGGCATTCTACGCCACCCACGGCGACACCGGGCCGTCGATCGCGCGCGCGAAGCAGTTTCAAGGAAAAGAACTTTCCTTTAATAATATTTTGGACGCCGACGCCGCGCTCAGCACGGTCTTGGAATTTTCCGATATCGCCACCGTCGCCATCAAACACAACAATCCTTGCGGCGTCGCACTGTCGAAAAAGTCGCTGGCCGATTCGTTTCGCAAGGCCAAAGCATCCGACCCGGTGTCCATTTTCGGCGGCGTGATCGCCTTCAACCGTCCGGTCGACGAAGAGACCGCCAGAGATCTCAAGGATATTTTCTTGGAAATCGTGATCGCGCCGAGCTTTACGCCGGAAGCGAAAGCCGTGCTGTCATCGGCGAAACGACTGCTCAATATCCGCCTGCTCGAGCTGGATATGAGCCAACCGCAGGCCGGAGGATATGATCTGCGCCGGGTGCGCGGCGGTTTGTTAATGCAAGATTGGGACGTGGGCACCGTCGACGTGCGCGCCTGCAAGGTCGCCAGTGAAAGAAAACCGACGGAGGACGAGTATCGGGCGCTCGACTTTGCCTGGCGCGTGTGCCGCCATGTCAAGTCAAACACCATCGTCTTCGCGTCGCCCGATCAGGTGCTCGGCGTCGGCGCGGGGCAAATGAGCCGCATCGACTCGACCAAGATCGCCGTGATGCGCGCCGCGACCCACGGCTTGGATCTCAAAGGATCGGCCGTGGCATCGGATGCCTTTTATCCATTCCGTGACGGGCTCGACGAAGCGGCTAACGCCGGCGCCAAGTCGGTCATTCAACCGGGCGGCTCGATCAAAGACGAAGAAGTCATCGCCGCGGCCAATGAACATGGCATCGCCATGATCTTCACCGGTATGAGACACTTTCGACACTAGCCGAGGATAGAGGATAGAAGATCGAGAATGGACCATCCACGATCTTCTATTTTCCATTCTCGGCGCTAATCTTAATGAGAGTCCTGGTCATTGGCAGTGGCGGCCGCGAGCACGCTCTGGTTTGGAAAATCAGCCAGAGCCCGCGCGTCAGGAAAATCTTCTGCGCGCCCGGCAGCGCGGCTATCGGCGAGCTCGCTGAGACTGTTGCGATCGCACCTGATGAAATCGCCAAGCTTGCCGGTTTCGCTGAAAAGGAAAACATCGATCTCACCGTCGTCGGCCCCGAACTGCCGTTGACACTCGGCATCACCGATCTTTTCGAATCGCGCGGCTTGAGAGCCTTTGGACCGAACAAGGCCGCCGCGCAGCTGGAAGGCAGCAAGGCCTTCGCCAAAGAGATTCTTCACGCGAACAACATCCCGACAGCCGCTTTTGAGACGTTTACAGACGCGGCGTCGGCCAAAGCCTATTTATCCCAGCAAGAACCCCCGTACGTGATCAAAGCCGACGGCCTCGCCGCCGGCAAAGGCGTGCTCATCTGCGCCGATCGGCGTAAGGCCGAGGCGGCGGTCGAAGAAATTCTCGTACGTAAAGCATTCGGTCAGGCCGGCGATAAAGTTGTCATCGAAGAATTCCTGGACGGCGAAGAGGCGTCTTTCATGGTCTTGACCGACTGCGAACATATTCTGCCGCTCGCCTCTTCGCAGGACCACAAGCGCGTGTTCGACAACGACCAGGGTCCGAATACCGGCGGTATGGGAGCCTACTCTCCCGCGCCCGTCGTCACGCCGGAGATGCACGAAAGGATTCATCGAGAAATTCTCGCGCCTCTTCTAGCCGGACTCAAGACCGAAAACATCCGATATCGCGGCGTAATCTATGTCGGTCTGATGATGACCAAGGATGGCCCCAAGGTTTTGGAATTTAACGCGCGCTTCGGCGACCCCGAGTGCCAGCCAATTATGATGCGCTTGAAGAGCGACATTATTCCGATGCTGGAAGCAACCACCGACGGAAAGATCGACGAGATTCAAGCGGAGTGGCACGATGACCCGGCTGTGTGCGTGGTGTTATGCGCCGGCGGCTATCCCGGTGCGTACGATAAGGGCAAGGAGATTCACGGCCTGGAAAAACTGAAGCACTGGCAAAACGGTTTCGTTTTCCACGCCGGCACGGTAAAAGACAACGGCCGTTGCCTCACATCCGGAGGTCGCGTGCTCGGCGTGACGGCGCGCGGCGCGACGATCGCAGCAGCGGCAAATGAAGCCTATCGAGCCGTCGGCGAAATCTCTTGGGATGGCATGCATTATCGCAAAGACATCGCCCGAAGGGCGTTAAAGAAGATCTAGCGTCGAGTCTAGAGTGTGAAAGTTCAAACCCGAGACTCTACGCGAGACCCTAGACTCAATTATCTGGAGGAATCAATCGTGGCAAACACGCAACCCAAAGTCGGTATATTGATGGGCAGCGACTCGGATCTCGAAGTCATGCGCGAAGCCGAGATACAGCTCGATTCGTTCGGCATCGCCCACGAAACCCGCATCATGTCGGCGCATCGCACGCCGGAAAGAGCGGTCGAATACGCCGCCACTGCGGAGCAGCGCGGCCTTGAGGCAATCATCTGCGGCGCCGGCGCCGCGGCGCATTTGGCAGGAGCCATTGCCGCCAATACTAACTTGCCGGTGATCGGCGTGCCGATCGATTCATCGAGCCTCAAGGGACTGGACGCACTGCTGGCGACCGTGCAGATGCCCAAGGGGATTCCAGTCGCGACCATGGCAATCGGCAAAGCCGGGGCGGCCAACGCCGGCATCTTTGTAGCGCAGATCGTCGGCCGCAAAGATAAAGCCGTCGCAGCCAAGTTGGCGCAATTCAAGAAGGAGATGGCCGCGGGTGTCGACGAGCAAGACCGCAAGCTCCAGAGCGAGAAAAACAAGAGCTGAAGCTACTTCCGCCGCCATCGCCGCGCTAAAGCTCGGCCACGTGATCGTGTTTCCGACCGAAACGCTCTACGGCCTTGGCGCCGATGCACTGAACTCCGCAGCGGTCGAAAGAGTTTTTCAACTCAAGGGCCGCGATCCCACAAACCCCATCCCGGTGTTGATCGCCGATCGGGCGATGCTCTTGAATTTGGTGTCCGAAGTTCCACCGCTTGCGGAAAAATTAATTGCGCGCTTTTGGCCCGGTCCATTAACCATCGTTTTTCCGGCACGCCGTGATATTCCGCGACCGCTGGTGAATCCTGCAGGCGGAATCGGCGTGCGCATATCAAGCCAGCCGATTGCCAATGAATTGGTCCAAGCGCTCGGACACCCGATAACGGCGACCAGCGCCAATCCTTCCGGGCAACCTCCGGCGCGAAACATCGAGCAAGCAAAAAACTACTTCGACGCCGCAATCAAAATTTTCGTCGGCGGCGGCGAGCTCACTTCGAAAACCGGCTCCACCGTCGCTGAAGTCATCGGCAATAGAATCCGCATCATTCGCGAAGGCGAGATCGACAGAGACGAACTGCAACGAGCCGTCGGAAAGGGTAAGGTCATAGCATGAGACGAAACAGAGCCGGGTTTTTGGCTTTGTACGGCGACTCGCAAAAAGACACCGTGTCGGGCGCGAAGCCGTCAAAGAAGTTGTCACGGGGCCATCAATACCCTTGAGGGCGCGAAAGAATCGCTCAAGCAGAGCGAAGAGAAAAGTAAAGCGGCTCTCGAAGAGGTCAACAAAGATGAAGCTGGTGCACGGTCCTACGTGTCGCGGCGCGCGGACTTGATGATCCGCTCGATTTCTTTCCCATCCTCTCCGTCGTAGTAGTTGGCGTTTTTGTCCTTGACGTAAAGCGCGCGAAAGCCCACATTCGGCCCAACCGCAGGGCTGCTGTACGCGCCGACTTTATTGGAATCCGGATACTCCGACAGGTCGGGATATTCCATCGTGCTCACGACCAAGTAACGCAGTTCTGCCGGGGCGGTATTGATGACTTGATGGGGATGTTCGTCGCCTGGCGGACAGGCGATTACAGTTCCGGCTGTTAGGGCAATCTCTTCGCTTCCGAATCGCAAAATTCTCTCGCCGCCGATGATGTAAATCATTTCCTCGTGCCGGTATGGGTGTGATAAGGAAACGCCGCCTTCGCGGTGGAACATTGAAAAGCTATAGCCCAATTTCCGCGCGCCGATAGGCGCGCCAACCCGCTGCCGTTGTCCACCAAATGCCGAACCTTCCGGTGCATCGATCTTTTCCACCGGAACGTCGGAAAGCTGGAGCATATATTTGTGTTTTGTCATGGCGCCTCCTGTCAAAACGAATTCCGAGGCTCCCGTTGGCGCCGCCTTTGTGGTACAAAAGGACAACTATGTTGGTCCTGTCTGAAAAACAAGTTCAGAGCCTTATCAATATCGATGAATTGATACCCGTACTGGAACAGGGCCACATTCAGTACTCCACGGGCAAGGCGGTCATGCCGGTGCGCCTGGTCGTGCCACTGCCGCAAATCCAAGGGCGCATCACCAGCATGCCCGGGTTCTTGGAGGAAGATAAAGCCCTGGGCATGAAAGTGGTCACCTATTTTCAGGAGAACCCTAAGATCGGCTTGCCGGCGATTCTCGCCACGATCATGCTCTTTAGCGCCGAGACCGGCAAGATGATCGCAACCATGGACGGCAGCTATATCACAGCGATTCGCACCGCTTGCGCCTCGGCCGTAGCGACCAAAGCATTGGCCAATGCCGACACTCCCGTACTGGGAATTCTTGGAGCCGGCGTTCAAGCACGGGCACACATCCAAACCTTAACGCGCGTGCGGAAAATCGATCGAATTAAGATTTACAGTCCCTCGGGCGCCAGCGCCGCCGATATCAAAAAAGCTATGGAGCCGGCGATTAAGATTTCCATCGAAGTCGCCTCCAGCGCCGAGGGCGCCGTGCGCAATAGCGATCTGCTCGTCACTGGAAGCACCGCCAAGGAACCGATCGTGAAAAGTGATTGGCTCAAGGCGGGCGTCCATATCAATGCCGTGGGCTCGCACCGCCCCGAATACCGCGAAATCGACGGCGCGACCATGGCGCGCGCAAAAATCGTCGTCGATTCGCGAGAGGCGATCATGGCCGAGTGCGGCGATATCCTGCTCGCGCTCAAGGAAAACAGCATTAGCGAGAACGACATTCATGCGGAAATCGGCGAAGTCCTCGCCGGCACAAAACCCGGCAGGAGCAGCGCCGCAGAAATTACGCTATATAAATCGGTCGGCATCGCGATCCAGGACGTCGCGACGGCCAATCTCCTTTACCGTAAAGCTCTGGAACAGAGAGTGGGTACGACAGTTGGAATCTAGTCACCAGACGAGGTGCATCCTAACTGTAGGGGCGGGTTTGAAACCCGCCCCTACATCAAGCAAACCATGACCTGGGATCTCACCAGTTACTTTTCCGCTTTCAACGGCCCGGAGATGCTTCAGTTCAAAGAAGCGATCCGCAATGACGTGGCCGCGTTGCAGCGAGCGGCTGCATCCTTGCCGATTTTGCATGCCGAATCAGCGCCGGCCTGGGAAGCGATTCTGTTGCGGCAAGAAGATCTTATGCGTCGCATGTCGCATCTGGGATCCTATGTCGCTTGCCTGGCGTCGTCGGACGCACGCAATGAAGCCTACCTCAAAGAGGAAGCCGAGATTAGCCGAATGCGCGCAGAGATTTCGAAAGTTCGAATTGAATTCTTGCGCGCCGTCAAAGAAGCCGACGGCGAATCTTTCACGGCCTTTACGTCGCGACCCGCGCTCAAAGGCGCCGAAAATTACTTGAACCGGCTGCGTGAAGAAGCCCTGCGCGCCATGCCCACCGACAAAGAAGTACTGGCCACCGATCTCGGCGTCGATGGCATACAAGCGTGGGGACGGCTTTACGACACGGTTTCGTCCAAGCTCGAGTTCGACATAGCTTTTCCCGATGGAACAAGAAAGCGTCTGCCGATGTCGCAGCGCCGCTCGCTGATGGATGACCCCGATCGCGGTGTAAGAAAAGCGGCGTTCGAAGGCGGCAACGCGGCTTGGCAAGCAATCGAAGACACGGCGGCCGCGGCGATCAACGCCATAGCCGGCACGCGGCTCACGCTTAACCACCATCGCGCCGTCGATCATTTCCTCGATATCGCTCTGTTTCAAGCCGCGATCACGCGCAAAACTCTTGATGCCATGTTCGAGGCCTTGATGGCGGATCTCGAAATCCCCCGCCGTATTCTCAAGCTCAAAGCAAACCTCATGAGGCGGCCGAACGTCGCCTGGTTCGATCTCGGCGCGCCGCTCGATCTGCCGGATCAAGAGACTCTTTCGTGGGAAATCGCCAAGTCGATGGTGGGCAAATCGTTTGCGCGTGCTTATCCGGCACTCGGCGATTTCTTTGACCAGCAAGTGATCGCCGGGAATTGGATCGATTGGGAACCGCGCGCGGGCAAGCGCCCCGGCGGCTTTTGCACCAGCTCCATGTTGAGCAAAGAATCGCGCATCTTCATGACGTACAATCAATCGTTGGGCGACGTGCTGACCCTGGCCCATGAATCCGGCCACGCCTACCACGGTTTCATGCTGCGTGACGTCCGCCCCTACGCGCGCGGCTATCCAATGACGCTTGCGGAAACCGCGTCGACTTTCGGCGAGCAGGTGCTAATGAACGGCTTGCTCGACGACCCGGCGGTCAGCGCCCAACAGAAAGCGCGGATTTTGGACGTCGAAGTCGGCCACGGCGCCATTTATCTCCTAGACATTCCGGTGCGCTACGAGTTCGAGAAAGCTTTTTACGAGGAACGCATCAACGGCCCGCTGGGCGTCTCGCGCTTAAAGGAACTGATGGTCGAAACCCAGCGCCGCGTGTTGGGTGATGTGCTGGAACCTGGCGCTGCGGACCCCTACTTGTGGGCTTCGAAGCTGCATTTCTACATCACCGGCCTCACTTTCTATAACTTTCCGTACACTTTCGGTTATTTGCTCAGTCGGGGTCTTTACGGCATGTTCAGGAGAGAAGGCGCGAGCTTTTTGCCCAAGTACGAAGAATTTTTGCGGCTTGCCGGCAGCGACAGCGCGGAGAATGTCGTCAAGCGCACCGTGGGTGAAGATATCGAAAAAACAGATTTCTGGGCGGCGGCGATCAGGAGTTTGGCAGAACCGCTCGCGCGCTTGCAGACTCTCCTGCCGCAAGTGCTGCCAGCTAGTGTGGTGACTCAGAAGATCGAATGACTCAGAGCGCCGAAAAACTCTGATTGCAGGCTGCTCAAAGAGATCTCAGGGGCGAGGTGCGGTCGGAAGGCTAAGGCTGAGGTTGAGCTAAAACCTTAACCTAAACCTCAACCTGCTTTAAAGTACCGTTGTAACGAGGCGATTGAGTGCACCCTTCGACCATGCTCCGGGCGATCGGCATATGAGTCTTTTTCAGCAGCCTAATAACTGCCTTTAACCCATTCCTTCAATCAACGCCGTGCGCAGAAGATCGATCGCATTGAGCGTCATGCGCGAACGGTCGTAGGCGCCCCGCCCGGCGCTTGCACTTTCACGTCGTAAGAATCTTTTACCATCAGCGAGCGAGACATAAGCCTGCCCGCTCGCGAGATTTTGAATCTTGCTGTTGGGATCGGCGACCGCGTGCAACGCGAGCCCAAAGTCGCATCCCGAAAGCTCGTGCGCCGCCCTGGCTAGCTCGTCAGTGAGAGCCACTGGATCTTTGAGGAGCGCATCGGCGTCACTTAGATCGCGTACATTTTTAATCAGCGCGCGAACGGACGCCTCACTGTTACAAATGAAGCCGGCGCCAAAACAATCGGTGCCGGCGCTCTGCAGCCGTTCCGCCAACTGACCGCACGTTAAATCTTCGCACGCCGCCACCGTCTTGCTTTGCGCGTGGAGCAATCTGCCGACCACGTGCTCCATCGTCTCATCGTCGGCGGCAAAGATCGCGGTGCCGAGCAGTTCGCGCACCTCGGCTTCAACCGGCGCGATCAATTTCATCGCTTCGTCTTTGTTGGCCGCCTTTGCGGCGATCCGGACGTCAACCTGTCCTGGCAGCGCGAGCACACCGACAGTAGGGTTGCTCGAGTTGGCGATCAGATCACCGACCTTGTCGTCCACCCCGCTTTCGCCGATACCGATGATCTTGAGCACGCGGTAGTGAATCACTTCCGCCAGGTTGAATTTTTTTCGCAGGTACGGCTCGACTTCATTCTCAAACAGCCATTTCATTTCCACCGGCACGCCAGGGAGCGAGTAAATCACGGCGCGCGGGTCCTCGACGATGAAACTCGGCGCTGTTCCGTTGGGATTTTTGATCGGAATCGCGCCCTCGGGCATGTAAGATTGCCGGATATTGTTCGGCGTCATCGGCCGGCCACGGCGGCGAAAGTGTTCTTCCACCTGGGCGAGCATCCCGGCATCCTGAACTAATTTGCGTCCGGTCACTTCGGCAACGATCGCGCGGGTCAGATCGTCCTGGGTCGGGCCGATGCCGCCGCTGGTGATGACGATATCGGCGCGCTCCAGAGCCCGCGAGATGACTTCCCTCATCCGGCCGGGGTTATCGCCCACGACCGATTTGAAATAGAGATTCACGCCCAGGGCCGTCAGCCGCTGCGCCATCCACGCCGAATTGGTGTCGACGATCTGCCCCAACAGCAACTCCGAACCGATCGCAACGATTTCCGCGGTGGCCATAAAATTTTCTCCTCGATTAAGTTAAATCTATACCTGAACCCGCGCGCGCGGCACAAGACGGCTTCGCCGCGCTTAAGCGCACTTGTCCGTTTCCGGCTTCTTTGCCAGAATACGCCCCATGATCATCCTGCTCTCCAATGATGACGGCATTCAATCCGCGGGGCTGCTCGCGCTGCAAGAAAGCCTGCGTGAAGTCGGTGAGATTTACACCGTCGCGCCGGATCGCCCGCAGAGCTCGATGAGTCACGCGCTAACGTTGCATCGCCCGCTGCGCGTGCATCAGCTCGGCCCGCGCCGCCTCTCGGTGGACGGCACTCCGGTCGATTGCGTCAAGCTCGCGCTCACCGGGCTCCTGCCTGTGCGCCCGGATCTGGTGGTCTCGGGAATCAATGATGGCCCGAATCTCGGCGACGATATCATTTATTCCGGCACTGTCTCGGCAGCCATCGAAGGAGCTTTGCTCGGAATTCCAGCGATCGCGGTGTCGCTGGTGACTTTTAAAGATTTTGACTTTCGCGCCGCCGCTGAATTCACCGCCACCTTGGTACAGCGCATCGCTGAACGCGATATTCCGCCGAAAACCTTGCTCAACGTCAACGTTCCGCCGATTCCCAAAGAAGATCTCAAGGGCTGGCGCGTGACGCGCATGGGTAAACGCCATTACAGTGAAAACATCGTCGAACGGATCGATCCGCGCGGCGGCAAATATTACTGGATCGGCGGCGACGATCTTGGATTCGACAACGAAGACGGCACCGATTGCAAAACCGTGCAGGAAGGTTACGTGTCGGTGACTCCGCTGCAAGTCGACTTGACCGATTACAAATTGCTGTATAACAGCACCCTGCCGACTTTTGCCTGGCCATGATCGCGCAAGCGTCAAGACGCCACCGCGCAGATCAAGCAGCGCGCGCCGGACTTCGACTTGCCCGGCCGTCCGTCGAAAAAAGACCGGCGCGCCATCGCCCGCTTCGCCAAGCGCGGCTGGCAAGAGTGACCATGATTTCATTCACGCTCACGCTGCCTTGACTTAGCAAATCGTTATGAGGATAACGGGCTACCATGCCGATTTTGTGGGGGACAAATGACGAAAATCCTATTGGCATCCGCGTTGACGATCTTCGCCGCGCTGTTTGGCTTTGCGCCGCTGCTGGCCCAATCGGCGGCAAATTTTCAAGGCAAAACCATCATACTGGTACAAGGACGCGAGCCGGGCGGCACCGGCGCATTGCGCGTGCAAGCGGCGATTCCGTTTTTGAAAAAATATCTTCCCGGCGAACCGATCATCGTCGCTCAGTTCATGCCCGGCGGCGGCGGCCGCAAGGCGACCAACTACATCTATCATAACGCCAGGCCCGATGGTTTGACCTTGGGCAATGTCGGTTCCGGTTTGGTTGCCAACGCCGTGCTTGGCGCCAGCGGCGTCGAATACGATATCGATAAGTTGATTTATTTGGGCGCCTCCAATAGCACGGCGCAATACGCGTTCGGCACCACCGCCCGGCTCGGCCTGGACACACTCGAGAAGCTGCGCGCGCGGCCGGGTCTGCGCATCGGCGCGCAGACCGTCGGCCATGACATTTATATAAACGGCCGTCTGTTTTCCTGGCTGCTCGGACTCAAAGATCCGCGTTTCGTGACCGGCTATTCGGGTCCCGAAGTCGACATCGCAATCTCGCGCGGCGAGCTGGACGGCCGGGCCAATATTCCGGACACGATCCTGCAGCGATCCCCCGAGTTCGTCGAAAAGAAACTGATGAACTTCCACGCGATCATTCAAATCCCCAAGGGGGATCGCCATCCGCACCCGGCGTTTAACCAGCTCCCCGAGTTGGAGACTTTCGCCAAGACCGATAGAGAGCGAAAAATCTTGACGATGTTCCGAAATTTCCGTCTGGTCGGCTCGCCCTATATCTTGCCGCCCGGCACGCCGCCGCAGATCGTCAATAGTTGGCGCGATGCCATGCGTAAAACGTTCAAAGACCCGGCCTTTCTCAAAGCGTTCAAAAAACTCTCGGCGGACGATGCCACGCCGCTCCTTGCCGAGGCGCAGGAAAAAGCCATCAAGGATATTTCACGCGAGTCCGACGTCATTGCGCTGTTTAACAAGCTTGCCGGCAGCGAGCCCTTGCCGCCGCGCTAGGAACAATTCCGCCGGCACGGTCCGAGCGGGTCTCGACCATGAACGCGATTCTCTCATTGGCGCCCGGCGATGCCTGGCGCTGAGTTCATTGGCACCGCGCCGCAAGCGAAAATGAGCAATCAGACCAGGCCATGGCGGTAGTCGTTCGCGCCGAAGTCTCCGTCGATCGCCGCTCGATCCACGACGTCTTGGCGCGCGCTTTTCCGACTGCCCAGGAAGCAATCCTGGTCGAGCGTCTGCGCGAAACCGGCCGGTTGCTAATTTCTCTCGTCGCCGAATCTGAGGCCGGGATCGTCGGCCATATCGCGTTTAGCCCGGTGACGATCGATAACCGCGCAAGCGAGGTCATCGGCGTTGGGCTTGCGCCCTTGGCGGTCCGGCCGGACCGCCAAAGACGCGGCGTCGGCGCCCAGCTAGTTTCAGCGGGATTGTCCGCCTGTAAAGTCGCCGGTGTTGGTTTTGTCGTTTTGCTCGGCGAGCCGGATTATTACCGCCGCTTTGGCTTTCAGAAGGCGAGCCTGTGGGGTGTTGCGAATATTTACGGCGTCGATGAGCCGTTCATGGCGCTGGAATTATGCCCGGCCGCCATCGCACCCGGCCTCTTGCGCTACGCGCCGGAGTTCGACGATCTTTCGACGTGAATAGGTGAAGCGCTGCGGCGACTTCGAACAGGAGATCACTGCAGGCCCCGTCGCTAGTCTGCGGCCGCGGCCGATTCGTTTAGGACGATGCCGCGCCCCTGGACAATTTTGAAATCATACTGCGCTGGCTCGAGCGCTGTACTGCGCATCTTGGCAATCGACAGCGTACGGACGAAGCGTCGCTTGACGGGTTGCATCTCCAATATAAACGTTCCCGACACCAAATATTCCTCAATGCCGCGCACGTTTATTTCGACCGCGTAAGTCGTCAGCAAGTTGGTCGTCTTGATCGACTGCAGGCCGTAGAACAACATGCGCGCCTGGTCGAGCGCCCGCGATCTGGCGTTGTTGGTAAAAATCAAGGGACCGACCGGGTCGATCACCAGCCGCGACGCGCCCAGCCGCGTGATGTAGGTATTGAGATCGGTGAGCACACGCTGGACGTCGATACTCTTGCCCTGGCCGTCGGCCGCGCGCGTGTTGAAATAGGCCGCGGCATCGAGAATGAGAAATTCCTTGGCATCGATATACGGCGCCAGGTCCCAACCCAACGACGCGGCTTGTTCGATCAGGTCGGCCGGCTTTTCATCGATGACGACATAAAGGCCCTTTTCCTTTTCCCGCAGGCCGTTCATCAAAAACTGTAAGCCAAAGACCGTCTTGCCCGTGCCCGGCTCGCCGGCCACCAGGTACGTCTTGCCTTTCCTCAGTCCGCCTTCGATCAATAAATCGATCTCGTTGATTCCGGTCGGTATCCGTTTCGCCGTCATAAACAACTAACTTTCGACTCGATTAAACAACACCGGGCCGGCGTCTGCCAAGAAAGTTCGCCCCGCAAACACTCAAACGTCGATCCTGTGCGCGACCGGACCGCTCACCTGCTAAAAAATCTCTTTGCCAACTGAATCGGATTTAGCTGCTGTGCTCGACGGCATTCCGTGTAGATCTAATCAAGCCTGGGTTCCGCCTTCAACGCTCCGCAATATGACAGCACGCCCCTTGAAACAATTCATCGAACGGACAGAAGCCAATTGCGTGCCACTGATTCTTCTCAAAAAAACCTAGAAATATCATTAAGTAAACCGGCTTGCCCAAAACCGGGCAGGGTCCATATTGGCAATAGTTGGACAACTCGGGCCGTAAATCGCCAGTATTGGTAAATTACGCCGATGACAAAGAGACGCGTCTCTGGACCTCTTGAATCCTTAAACGGGGGTAGTTCGTAACGATTTGAACGTAGCGCCGCGCTGGAACGTCTTGAAACGATTTGAACGGGCATCAGTTTTAAGTCGGTGGAACGCCGCGATACTGAATATAGTATTTACGTAGGAACCTCTTAGCGATACCATTGCACCGTAAAGAGAAGTTCTGCAGAATCTTGAACCAGATCATGACAAGCCAGTCTATGGACTGTATGAAAGGCGCCCGCTTATGACACGCCGGAAAATATTACAAGGTTTGCTTGTTGCAGGTATTTGGAACGTTTTCAGAAGTATTGGCTTTGCCGCTCCGCCGTCGTCGATGAAGGAAGTCGAAAACATGCAGAAGAACTGGAAGGCGCTGCTTGCCGGCGGCATCAAAGTACCGCTGCCCAGCGAGTCCCTGAAGCTATCGAAAGAGCAATGGCGCAAGCGTTTGGACGCCGCGCAGTTCAGCGTCCTGCGCGACGAAGGGACCGAACGCCCCGGCTCCAGCCCGCTAAACAACGAGAAGCGCCCCGGCGTATTTGCCTGCGCCGGCTGTGATTTGCCGCTGTTCACTTCCGCTATGAAATACGAAAGTGGCACCGGTTGGCCGAGCTTTTTCACGACCATTCCGGGCGTATTCGGCACCAGCACGGATTTCAAGCTCGTCCTGCCGCGCACCGAGTATCACTGTGCCCGTTGCGGCGGCCACCATGGCCACGTTTTCAACGACGGGCCGCCGCCAACCGGAAAACGCTGGTGTAGCAATGGCGTCGCGCTGAAGTTTATCCCCAAAAACAGAAAAGCTTGAGTATCGCCCGAATGTTATAGCTTTGATGGGTATAAGTCTGATTGAACGGGCCGTGGCCGTGATGGACGTGTTCGTGTTTCGCGATCATATTTGCGGAGGGAAAGCAGATGAACGGCGTAGAAGATATCGACGTTTTCAAACTGGCTCATCAAGCGGCGCTTTTCGCCAACCATTTGACGTTTTGAGAATTTTAAAAACGTCCAAGTTACCTCGGTTAATCTTTCCTTGAACTTTTGAACCTTGGCGGAGTAATCTTTAACGGCTTGAACGGAGCGCAGCGATTGAACGGTTTGAACGGGCATCAGTTTTAAGTCGGTGAAACGATTGGAACACATGGAACGGGCCGCAGTATTCGTTGGTGCAATTCCAACCTCTTGAGATAAAGGGGGGCCTTTTTTCATTACCGACATTGGATCTCGGCCGGCATTGCGGCGCTTAGGGCGCGCCGAAAAGGCGTACGGGATTCTCGTAAAGAATCTTCCTTTTCTGCTGCTCCGACAGGTCGCTCCGCTCGATAATTTTGGTCGCTGAATTTTCACGCTTTTCCGAATGCGGAATATCGGAGGAGCAAACGATGTGATCGTCGCCGATGACAGCAAGCTCATGAGTGAGCAGCTTGTCTTCTGCCTCGGCGGCTACGAAGAGTCTTCCGGATGTTAAATATTCCTCGATGTCCTGTTTGGGTAATGAATCTTTGACCGGCATATCATGTCGATCGATTGGCAAATAATGCCCTAGCCGTCCGATCATATAAAAAATCCACTCAGCGCCGAATTCTAAAAAAGCGACTTTTAGATCTGGGAAACGATCCAGTATTCCATCACCGACGAGCGCGACGAAAGCCAATTGCGCGGGCAGACTCATACCGATACCGTGAGTTTCAAAAAGGTTCTGACAGACCTGCTCCAACGGCGTGTAGCTCATGCCCATGTGAACGCACAATGGAAGACCGGTAGAGGCAAAACGTTGCCAAATCGGCATAAAGGTTGAGTGCGGAAGGAGACGATCCCCGACCGTTCCGAAAACCACCGCGGCACTAGCGCCCAGGCTCTGCATCTCTTCGATAGCCTCAAACGCCTCTCGCACATCGCGCATAGGCAACAAGCCAGCCCATTTTAACCGTCTCGGGTTAAACGCGCATTGACGCGCCATATAGCGATTGTAACAGCGGAACAGCGCGGCTTCGAAGCCGGGCTCGGACGTCATGCGCGCGTAAAGCGTTGTCGGGAAAAGCATTTGGGCATCGACTCCAGCTTCATCCAGATCTCGGATACGCGCTTCCGGCGCCGATAGCGTAATGCTGCCGATTGAAAAATGTGCCGTGTCGGGCGCGCCAAATTCCTTCAGAACGCGTTTGGGCTCATTTCCGGGTTGAGCTCCAGGACCGAATGGCGCGGGCAGTATTCGCCCTTCGATCAGCCAGCCGTTGGTCCAGCGGCCGAGATCCGCGGAATCGTTGATGTGGACGGGACGAGGCCGCCGCGCGGCATACATCGCCGGCAGATCTTCCCACATTTTTGGACACAACATGGCGTGAGCATCGGCGTCAAAAATTGGGTATCCTCGAATCATGATGCTTCCCCTTCCTTACGAAAAATATTGGAATCAGTTCTATTGAATTTTAATTTCATGCCTTGTCCCGAGAGATCTTTGTTTTGAAGTCTTGCATTTTTTTCTTAGCCGGCTGCTTTTACAGCAAACTGGGTTTATAGTAACATCGACAAATTTCGGTAGTAGTTCAGTTAGGTCAAGATCTCTCACGGAGTTAACCCCTGAGAGCAGCCGAAGGGTTCGAGATGACAGATCGCTCATTTAGTTGTCATTCCGAGCAGAAGCGAGGAATCTTTCTCGATGTGAAGATTGTGCCGTACTTGAATTAACCGTAAGGTGGTCCCGGAAATGAGTAACGCCTCAGACGGACTGCGGAAAGACTACTGTAAGACTAGCTCTTCTTAGAGGTTTGCACCTGGAAAACAGGAACTTGCTGTATTACCCGAGAGCTTCCACAGAGCGAGCACTTTATGCCGTCTTTCCTCGCGCGCTCGAATTCTGAAATCGAGTAGGTCAATTCAAAACTCTTATTGCACTTCTGACAACGAAACTCGTAAGTTGGCATAAACGGTTCCTCCTTTTATGCGTCACTGCGCTTCGAGTCTGTTGAATGAGCGTTGTTTGTGGCTCCGGGAATTATTCTTTGTTGCGGGGCACCGTCTGTCAAGGGGCTCTCGAAGTTCTATGGATTTCGCATTTCTCGTCACGAGGTCCTCTTTATGGCGCGCAAGCGTTAACGTGATCGTGCGTGGACTGGGGCGACGGGGGAACACTCTGTTGACACGAAACTCTCCTTTCCTATAGGGGTCAACTACAAAAGGAAACTATAACGGGAGGGATAGCATGGAAAAATTAATGGCGAGGATGCTCGTGGCTTTCGTGGTTTTCTCTTCCGCGCAAGCCTTGGCTCAAGACGCCTTCTACAACTCGAAAACCATAAAAATCATCGTCGGCTTCTCGGCCGGCGGCGGTTATGATACCTATGCGAGGCTCATCGCTCGTCATATGACGAGACACATACCGGGGAATCCCACTATCGTCGTCGATAATATGACGGGCGCCGGGAGCTTGATCTCAGCCAACCACCTTTATAAAGCAGCCAAGCCCGACGGCCTCACCATCGGGCATTTCATCGGCGGTCTATTTATACAACAGTTGCTGGAAAAACCCGGAATCGAGTTTGACGCGCGAAAATTTGAATACATCGGCGTCCCCACCCAGGATAATTACGTTACGGGACTGTCCAAGAGCGGCGGCGTGACCAGCATGCAGCAGTGGCTGGGCGCTAAGAGCCCGTTAAAAATCGGCGGCATCGCTCCCGGGACAGCGACGTCGGATATACCGCGACTGCTCATTGCTGCTATAGATCTTCCAGCCCAGGTGGTCGACGGCTATAAGGGTACGGCGAACGTTCGCCTTGCATTCAACAGCGGCGAGATCGTTGGAGTTACCAATGCTTGGGAATCTTTTAAGTCGACTTGGCGCAAAGAAGTTGAATCGGGGGATGTTATCGTCGTCGTCCAACACGTTAGCAAGCGGCATCCAGAGCTGCCCAATGTTCCGTTGGATGTGGAGTTTGCCAAGACCCCCCAGTCCCGCAGGCTTTTAGAGGTCGGAGCCCACAGCCTGGGTCCGACGGCCCGTCCATTCGTTTTGCCTCCCGGCACGCCCAAGGGCAGAGTACAGGTCTTGCGCAGGGCTTTTACCGAGACCATGAAAGATCCTCAGTTTCGCGCCGAGGCTAAAAAAGCCAATCTGGATATTAATCCCGCCGACGGTACGGAGCTGGAGCAGAACGTCAGGAAAATCTTCAAACTCGATGCTGCCTTGACCGCCCAGCTCAAGGAGATTTTTAAGTAGGCGGGGGGACTATTCCGGAATATGCGAGCCGTGGTTATCGAGGTACCACGTGGCCAGTTCCTCGCGGCTGGGGAACCAAACATCCTTGTGCGATCGAGCGTATTCGACAAATTCACGCAGCGCGCCGATGCGATGCGGCTGGCCGATAACGTGGGGATGCAATCCCAGATTCATGATACGGCCGGTTTTTGCGCCCTCGAGGTAAAGCTGGTCGAAGCACGATTTGAGCGTCTCGACGCCGCTCGAGGCCGGCATACCGCCGCGGGCAAAAAGGTTAAAATCGTTGATGTCGTTTGAATAAGGCACGCAGACGATCGGTCCATGAACGGTTTTGATCAGATACGGCTGGTCGTCGTTTAAGTAATCGCAGTAAGCGATCAGCCCAAACTCCTTGAGGAAGGCGGGCGTGTGCGGGGTCCCGCGAATGGCTGAAGAGAGCCACGCCTTTGCCGGGCGCCCGACGACTTCCTGGAATTTATCCAGAGTGCGTTTGATGACGGCGCGTTCCGCGTCCGGACTGGCCGCGTAGTACGTAAGAAGGTCATTTTGTGCCCAGTTGTGCGCTACCAGTTCCCAGCCACGCTCGTTGACCGCATCGACGATGCGGCGCCGCTCCACCATCATGATTCCATTGGCCGTGCAAGAGGGCTTAACGCCGGCATTGTCGAACATGTCGATGAGCCGCCAGACTCCGACTCTTTGGCCATACTCGCGCCAGGTCCAGTTCGCGCTATCCCACACCTCTCCCGGCAACCCATGCGGTATGGTCATCGGACCGCCGGTGAACAGAGGCTCCTTTTGACCGGGTCGTGATTTTTCCCAGTATTCCAGGTTGATCGTTATGATAAGAGCCAGACGCGCGCCGTTTGGAAAGCGCAGCGGCCGCCGATCGGGTAACGCGATATACCCGTAGAATGATGGTGGTGCTTCGTCACTCATGTTACGCTTTCGCGCGCCTTTAACAATTGCCTCCGTCAAATCTCCTGCTCGCAGACAAGCTATGTCAACAGGAAACATGCCGCAAGCTTGAAATTCACACAACTATCCGGCTGCTGAGAAAGATTCATATGCCGATCGCCCTGAGCATGGTCAAAGGGTGCGCTCAATCGCCTCGCTACAAGGCGGACGGAGTGATGGAGTAATGGATTGAAACCCATACTCCAATATTCTTACTCCAACACCCCATTTCGTTCACTCGCCTCTGAGATCCTTTTGAGCAGCCAGCAAACTGCCAGTAGCCGCCCGGGCCAATCTAAAACGGCAGGGGTGGTGACGAAGGACGATGCAATCGGATGATAAGGCGAGGCGCGAGATACAAACAGACCATGTACAGAACACTCATCCGCTTAAGATTTTCAGCGGGATGATCAGACTACGAATTGACACTCATCAAAAATAAAAGCTAAGACGACAAAGTATACGAGCCTTAAACACCGGCGTAGCCAGGATCTCTATTTGGTGTGCTTTGTGAACTTCTTCGTAAGAGGAGAGTTCGAGTCTCACCGCAGCCCAAAAATTTCCTTCCACATCTTTTCGTACTTGGGATAATCCTTAACGTCCTGCTCGCCGAGTGGATAGACCTTTGCCGGCCGGGTTTTTTCTACCGGTTCGACTTTTGGATGCGCCGGCAGGCGGCCGCCCTGTGCGTAGATTTTTTGGCCCTCTTCGCTAGCGGTCCAGCGCGCAAAGAGCAAAGCGGTGTTGGGATGCGGGGCACTCTTCAAGATTGCGGTGGCGTCGATGTCGCCGGTTCCTTCGGTCAACATGTAATCCACCGGCGCGCCTTTTCGTTTGCGGACTGGGTAATGGTGCGAATAGCAAGTCACGCAAGCGGCCGCCTGCCCGGCGACCAGAAGCTCGGCGAGTTGCGAGTGGCCTTTGTGGAACTCGATATTGTTGGCGGCGATTCGTTTGAGTAGTGCCACCGCCTTCTCGTCGCTTTTGTATTTGTGCTTCGCCAAGCCCAGTAGTAGTTGGAAATCTCGCGGCTCGGCGATGAGCCGGTTTTTCCAACGCGGCTCGGCGAAATCGTCAAACTGCTTCGGCTCATCCTCTTTTTTAACCTTGGTCGTATTCCAGGCGGGCACGATGTAAATCAAATCGGTGGCGACCCAGGTTGTTCCTTTCAGCTCCCCCGGATAGGCCGCGGCCTCAGGATACAGTTTTTCGAGGAACAGGCCCTGGCTTTGGACGCGAATCATGCCGTCCAGAAGCGTTTGAAAAATATCGGCGATAACCTTGCCGCCGCGCGATTCGGCGATGATCCGCGCCGCCAGCTGATCCGACGTGGCGTCGACGTGATTGACTTTGATGCCCGGAAAACGTTTCTCGAACGCGGGAAGAATGCTCGCGGCGTTGACCTGCGCCAAGGTCGCGTAGAAATTGAGCGTGCCGCCTTCGGTCAAAGCTTTCTTATAGACTTCATCGAGGGTCTGCGCCTCGCCCCGGTTAGCTGCGCAAAGCGTCAGAGCCAGGATGACCAGCAGTTTTCTCGCTCTCATAAGATTCCTCCTGTTGAGTTTCGTTGCCGATGAATTTCTTTTCTCGCGACCGGCCGATAGGATTCGATAGCTGAGGACGTCGCCGGCGTCAAACATCACAACAGACAGTCACCGGAAGGGTTGCTGAAAAAGATCTCACAGTCGAGGCGCGCACTCTGCGCGTTTGAAAGCGTGAACTCTGGGTAGCAACCCGGTTGAGATTCCGTTAATTCCGACAGCTCCGGTAGAGAGACGTTAGTACGAGATGCCGTCGGCTTGCGCTAACGAGGGGAGTCTGGCTCTAGCTCCCCTCTTTTTTAGCAAACTGCCAGGTTCGACCTGGGTGCGGCCGCCGAGGGCACCCGTCACCGACAACGCGAGAAAACCTCACTTAGAACGCGGACGGAGAACCCCGCCTCTTACGGTGCCGGGATGCGGAGTTTCTGTCCGGGATGGATCAGATCCGGATTTTTGATCTGATCACGATTCGCTTCAAAAATCTTCTGCCAGGTCACGCCCTCGTATTTTCTGGCGATCTTGCTGAGCGAATCGCCGGGCTCCACGGTGTAAAAAACTTCGCTCCCTGCGGCCACGTCGAGGTTCAAGACAACGTCACCGGAGCGCATATCCGGGTCAAGACGGTTATATTCATCCCATAGTTGTTGTTTGACGGCCTCGCTGGGCGCGGTGCCGTGGATGTGCAGCACATTGTCCTGTTCCTGGATTTTCAAGTCGGCAACTCCACTGCCTTCAGCCATGGTGATCAACGATTGATACTTGTCTCTCAGCATGGGACACCTCCTTACTTAATAGTCAACTGGTTATTGACCTTCTTCGGGCCAGCCTCGTTGGCCGCCTTCATTGCGTCCTGCAATTTCGCTCGGGGAATCTCACCGGTCAGCGTCACTTGCCCATCGGATACGTTCGCAGTTACTCCCTTCACGTTGTATTTAGCCAGATTCGCCTCGACGGCGCTTTTTATTTTTGGATCTTCTGAAACGACGATCGGCGGCTTGACACTCAAATTGTTTACAACCGATTTGACGCTGGCGACGCCCTTTGCCGCTTGCTCTGCCTGGCTCTTCGCCGCGTCGTTATCTACCGTGCCCGTCAGAGTTACCACTCCCTCCTTGGTCTCCACATTGACCATCGAGGCGAGGGCCGGACTTTGGCTCGCCAATTGTGATTTCACGCTGGTCGTCAGCGCCGCGTCATCGGGACCTTTTTGGCAAGCTCCCAACAGAGCAGCCATGCAAAGAGCGATGGCTGCCGTGATCAATGGGAACGACTTTCTATGCATGAGTCTAACCTCCTTTGATTTCAACAAACTCCCGTCTTAATCTGCATGTAACGACACTATCATGGGGAGATTTACGGCAACAATACCGCCCTCAACAAAAGTTCCCAGCGGACCGGTAACTTCCAGTGGCGAAATTCTGCATGACGTCCGAGCTGAGCGGCGGTCCGGTGTCAAAAACTTGGAGCATCGAGCCGTGCAGCAGCTCTAGCAGGCGCGATCATCAATCGTCAAGCTCACAAGACTGATAACCTTGTTCGACGACTTGAACGGTTTGAACTTTTTGAACGGCTTGAACCAACGGCTTCCCAGCCGCTGACTTCACGCCCAATACGTCGTCCGGTCGATGGGGATGTGCTGCAAGACTTCCCCCGGGACGTAGTCTTCCAGCTTGATCCGGGCCATCGCTTCGTCGGGGCACTTCGATA
>JBOHVN010000263.1:0-4484 GCA_050735675.1 Binatia bacterium
CGAACACCCTACACGACTCTTTGCTGTCCACTTTCAGCTCAAAATGATAGAAGTATGTCACAGAAACAACTTGGCCCATGTCGCACCCGTAAGATTTTTTACGAGTTTCGCGACAGAAACTAGCTAGTTCTTTAGCCCCCTTGGCGAAAAAAATCGTCGGAAGCATCCGCTTGGTACGAGCATTGCTTTTTTGATACGGCAAAGGAGGGCAAGTCTTATGAAAAAATTAGTTATGGTTCTCTTGCTTGCAAGCTTGGCTCAGTGGGGTTGCAGTCCGCAATTTTGGGGTGGGGCGGCTGCCGGAGTGCTCGGTGCCGGAGGCGGTTATGAATACAACGCGAACCGCCAGATGGACAAGCTAGAGGACGATTTTAAAAGCGGCCGTATCGGACGCGAGGAATATGAAAGTCGCAAGCGGCAAATCGAGAAAGGCTCGATCCTCTATTGAAATAGCACGTCCCTGCCCAGCGGGACTTCAGCACACCTTGGTCGCAGAAACGATATGCGTAGCTGCCAATGGGCGCATACCTGGAGCTGACGCCCCCTACTTGGAAAAGAGTGAGGTAGGGGTCGTCTTTCACAAACGGCCAAGGAGAGCTGTTGTAGTAGTGAGAGCGCAGGCTCGTGCCTTCATAGGCGAACGCTGAGTCGCTCGCCCGCTCATTGAAGCATTCAGCGAGCCGTAACCGGACCTAACTTCCCGCCCAGTCTGTAGCGACTCAATTCTCGCGGACCAGGCCGATTGCTGTCCCATGCGTGGACTGCCGCTCGAGACGCTGGCTGTAGCGCGACATCGGATAACAAATAAGGAAGTAACCGATTGCCGCGAACAAATAGGCTTCAATGCCGAAGCCGGTCCACGCCGGTTCGCTCAGTGAGACCTTGATGGTTGTGAGAAAATCGAAGAGACCGATGATCACGACGAGCGAGGTGTCTTTGAAAAAGCCGATGAAAGTGTTGACCAAGGGCGGGATCGCGATTCTAAGCGCCTGGGGCAGGATCACGTACCAGGTGCGTTGCCAATAAGTGTGGCCAAGCGCTTGGGCGGCTTCCTCTTGCTGGCGCGGTATGGCTTGCAGACCGCCGCGCACCACTTCGGCGAGATAGGCTGCGGCGAAAAAAACCATTGCCAGTTGCGCGCGCAGCAGCTTGTCAATCGATACGCCCGTGGGTAGAAACAGCGGCAGCATGACCGACGCCATAAAAAGAACGGAAATCAAAGGCACGCCGCGAATGAGCTCGATGTACGCGATGGTGACCCAGCGAACGAGCGGCATGTCGGACCGGCGCGCTAGCGCCAGTACGATCGAGAGTGGAAACGCCAAGGCAATGCCGAAAGTAGCAAGCAAGAGGGTCAGCGTCAGACCGCCCCAGCGCTCGTTCTCGACGTAGCTGAGACCAAACACACCGCCCCACATGAGCACGCCGATCATCGCCAGACCCGCCAACCACAGCGCGGCGAGAAGTGCCCAGCGAGCCGTCCGCAGGGCGCTGACGACATAAAGGCCGAGCAGGATCACAATGACCAGGGCCGGGCGCCAGTGTTGATCGGCAGGATAAGTGCCGAATAAAATAAAGCGATACTTGTCGGCAACGAACGCCCAGCAGGCGCCCTGTCCGGTCAACTCTCGGCAAAGACCCGGATTTTCCGGCGACCAGACCGCCTGTATCAAGGCCCAATCCAGAAGTGGCGGTGTGATTTTCCAGGCGAGATAAAGAATCGCCAGCGTCGCGATCGAACTCGGCCAACTGGAAAACAGCCCGGCGCGCAGCCACTCAAAAGCCGACCCAACTCGCGCTGTCGTATAATTCGCGGCGCCGCTCATTGCGTGTTGCCTCGGAGCGCAACGCGGCGGTTGTACCAGTTCATGGATGCCGAGATGGCAAGGCTGATCGAAAGGTACACGAGCATGATGATCGCTATTCCTTCGATGGCCTGGCCGGTTTGGTTGATGGTCGTATTGGCAACGGAGACCAGATCGGGATAGCCGATCGCCACCGCCAGCGAGCTGTTTTTGGTGCAATTTAAATATTGGCTGGTCAACGGCGGTACGATGACGCGCAGCGCTTGTGGCAGGATGATGAAGCGCATGACTTGCCTCTGGGTCAATCCCAGCGAATAGGCCGTCTCGAACTGGCCGCGGTCGACCGCCAGGATCCCGGCGCGGACAATTTCAGTGATGAACGCCGCCGTATAAAGCGTAAGACCGAGAAACAGCGCGGTAAATTCAGGCGACAGCGAGCCGCCGCCGGTAAAATTGAAACCGCTGAACACCGGGTAATCGATCTCCATGCGCGCTCCAGCGCGCAGAAATAGCGCGGCCGAGCCCGCAGCGACCGCAATGAGAAATTTAAATCGTTTATCGCTGGCCGTGCGTGTTGAGCCCGGGCGCAAAATCCAGGCGACGGTGATAACTAAAGCTAGAATGAGTACCGCGACCAACCAGCCATGGACCGGCGCCAGCTTGAGCATGGGAAACACCAGGCCGCGGTTGCTGAGAAATGTCGCCGGCAACGGTTGCAGCGCGTCGGCGGGCGCTGGCAGGCTTTCGGTGATTACGGCGTACCAAAAAAACAGCTGGACGACTAACGGCACGTTGCGCAGGACCTCGACGTAGGCTGCGGCCCCCTTGGCAAGTAGCCAGTTGGCCGATAAGCGCGCCAATCCGATTAACACGCCGAGCAGCGTCGCGCAGACAATCGCGAGCGTTGCCGCGCGCATGGTATTGAAAAATCCGACCGCGATCGCCCTGAGGTAAGTGTCAGCTGCGGTGTAGGAAAGCAGCGTGGTTTCGCCGATGGCGAAGCCGGCTTCGCGGGATAGAAAGCCGAAGCCGGCAGCGATACCCAAGTCGAACAGGTTTTGCGCGGCGTTGGAAATTAAATACCAAGCGGCGAGGCAGAGTGCGGCCGCCAATAAGACTTGGTAAACCAACGACCGCAGGAGCGGCCCGTGGAATGACCCCGTGAATTTACTTTGACCGGCGCTGGCGGTGGCCGGACCCAACTGACGAAGCATCGAAATTGCGGCTTTTGGGAATCGTTCGCTTAGCGCAGCGGCGGGGCGTACATGAGTCCGCCCTGATTCCAAAGTTTGTTGATGCCGCGCTCGACACCCAGCGGTGTTAGATGCCGCTCGAAGCTCTCGCCGTAGTTGCCTACCTGTTTGATGATGTTACGGGCCCAGCGCTGGTCCAAACCGAGCATCCTGCCGAACTCGCCTGTGGCGCCGACGAAGCGCTGGATGACGGGATTGGAGCTTTTCGCGTGGTTATCGATGTTCTTCGAATTAAGCCCAAGCTCTTCGCCATCGATCATCGCGAAAAGCGACCATTTGACGATGTCGAACCACTGGTCGTCGCCATGCCGCACCGCCGGCCCGAGTGGTTCCTTGGAGATGACCTCGGGCAAAATGACGTGGTCGTCTGGATTGGCCGCGCGCGACGCCCTGGCGGCGATCAAGCCGGACACGTCGGTGGTGTAAACGTCGCAACGCCCGGCGAAATAGGCATTGAGCACTTCTTCCATTTTCTCGATCACCACCGGCTTGAACTTCATGTTCTTAGCGCGAAAATAGTCGGCTAGATTAAGCTCGGTCGTCGTGCCGGGTTGAACGCACACTGCGGCGCCGTTCAGTTGAGTCGCGCTTTTGACATTACGCTTTTTTGCGACCATGAATCCTTGACCGTCGTAGTAGTTTACGCCGACGAAATTGAGCCCGAGACTGGTATCGCGGGCGATCGTCCAAGTCGTATTGCGCGAGAGAATATCGACCTCTCCCGACTGCAAAGCCGTGAAGCGCTGCTGGGCGGTCAAGGGCGTGTAGCGCACCTTGCGTGCATCGCCGAACAGCGCGGCGCCGACGGCGCGGCAAAGATCGACGTCTAGGCCGCGCCATTCGCCTTTGCTGTCCGGCTGCGAAAACCCGGCCAAGCCGGTATTGACGCCGCATTGCAGAAAGCCTTTCTTAAGCACCGCCGCCGCCGTCGCTTGCGCGTGTGCGGCGGCGCCATCCTGAAGCACCATTAGGATCGCACTGATCCCGAGAGTTGTCATCGGTCTCATGTTCTTCGTCTCCCTCTGTGTTTGTCGAGCGTTTTCCCGGGGGTTCAGTATATTCAGCTATTGCTGTAGCGGCAAATAGCATTGACAGTTTCGCACCCCCAGAGCTATCTTCGGCAAGGCAATGAATGGGTGGTGGATATTGATTTGGAGAAGTTTTTTGACCGAGTCAACCACGAACGGCTGCTATGTGGATGTCAAGTCAATAACCCGCGAATGCTCTTAGTTCTCCTATGACTTTTTCTCCTTACCCCACCCAAGAGAGAGACTCGCTGCTATACGTGGCACGGCCCTCCGCCGTCACACTGACTTGCGATGCGCCCTCTCAGGCACTATGCCCCGGGATCTCTGTCTCAAGGGTCGAACCTTCAGGAGGTTTTTTCTCCTGGTACTGCAAGTCGTCGAGTCGTTCCCTGGGGCAC
>JBOHVN010000264.1:0-10092 GCA_050735675.1 Binatia bacterium
GGGAAAATCTCGAAGCAGTTCTTCAAGAACCTCCAGCCGTCGCCAAGAGCACGGCAGAAACCGGTCTCGATACCAACTTTTTACTGAATTGTCTGCTGCGGACGATGTATATTTCGCAGTTGCAAACGATTCCGGAGCTATCCGAGCAAATCAAGCTCACCCGCGCGGTCGTTGAAGAGCTGTTAAATTTCGGCAAAAAAGACGCGCTCGTCGAAGTTCGCGGCCCGTCCGAGAAAAACTACAACATCATGCGCTACGCGCTCACCAACGCTGGCCGAGAAAGAGCCAGCGAAGCGCTGCGCCGTTGTGAATACATCGGTCCAATCCCGATCCCATTGGAAACCTACCAGACTCAGGTGCAAAGACAGACGATCACCAACGAAGTCGTCAGTATCGACAAGCTCAAGAAAGCGATGTCCCACCTGGTTCTTTCGGAGGACATCATTCGGCGTCTCGGTCCGGCGGCGAATTCCGGACGAGCCATCTTAATCTATGGAGCGGCCGGCAATGGCAAAACCTCCATCGCCGAAGCGCTCATCAGCGCTTTCGAGCAGCCGGTGTACGTGCCCTACGCCATCGAAGCCGACGGCCAGATCATCAAAATATACGATCCATCGGTCCACGTCGCGTTTCCGGCAGGCAATGGCGCCAACGGCCATACCAGCCCGATCTTTCTACCGCACCTCGAACACGATCCGCGCTGGGTGCGCTGCAAACGGCCTTACGTCATTTCCGGCGGCGAGTTGACTCTGGAGATGCTCGATCTCGATTTCGATCCGCACTCGAAATATTACGAAGCGCCGCTGCAAATGAAAGCGATTGGCGGTGTTTTTGTCATCGACGACTTCGGTCGGCAGCGGGTGCGCCCGCACGAACTGTTAAACCGCTGGATCTTTCCGCTCGAGCGAAAGGTCGATTATCTCACGCTCCACACTGGCAAAAAGTTTGCTTTATTATTCGATCAGCTGGTAATATTTGCGACAAATTTCCCGCCGGAGGAGTTGATGGATCCGGCGCAATTGCGCCGAGTTCATTACAAGATGAAAATCAGCCCGCCGACCGCCGACGAATTCAAGGAGATCTTTCAGCGTATCTGCGACTCCTACGGGCTGGAATTTTCCGAAGAAATCATCGCCTACCTCCTCAACTCGTTTTACATTAAACACAAAATTCCCTTTGCGGGTTTTCATCCTAAGTTTATTGCCGAGCATGTCATCGCCGCGTCCAATTATCTCGGAACCGAACCGCGAATTTCGCGCCAACTGCTCGCGGACTCACTCGAGAATATGGTGATATTGCCGGCCTCGCCGGTCCCGGAGTGAATGCGTGGTCAAGCCCCTGGCGCTCATCATTCATTCCGCCGACGCACCCTGGACGGGCATTTCCAAGCTAGCGGAAGCGCGCGATTGTTCAGTTCACGTGAGCCGATCGGTGGAAGAAGCCGAGCGAGTTCTCGCGGCCTTCCCGGTCGAACAGCAGAAATTTATCTTTGCCGACCTCGCCGTGTGTCATGGCGCGGTATGGAATGCCTTTACCGACAAGTTGCGCGAGAAGGCCGCTCACCTGGCGCTGATCTGCTACGACCCGCATCATCTTCAGGGTCTCTACAGCCTATTCGGCCAGGTCAACCATGCGAGCGTCGAAAACAACCATCCCCATGCCGTCAAAGCGCCGGTGATGATCGGCGACACGCCGCAGTTCTACGAGGTCCTGAATCTAGCCAATCGTTACGCCATGCACGATATCACCGTGCTCATTACCGGCGAGACCGGCACGGGGAAAGAAGTCATGGCGCAATACATCCATGCACGGGGCCCGCGCGCCGATAAACCCTTCGTCGGCTGCAACATGACGGCGATACCTGAGACTCTCGTCGAAAGCGAGCTTTTCGGCTACGTCAAAGGCGCGTTTACCGGCGCCGACCGAAACAAGAAAGGGCTCATCGAGGCTGCTGAAGGCGGGACACTGTTTTTGGACGAGATCGGCGATCTCGCGCCGGCGATCCAGCTCAAGCTGCTACGCTTCCTCGAGACGCGCCAATACTACAGAGTCGGCGAATCCACCGCTAAGACCAGCGACGTTCGCATCATCGCCGCCACCAACAAGGAGCTCGAAGAAGCGATCCAGGGCACCGGCTTTCGCAAAGATCTGTATTTCCGCTTAAACAGTGCGCGGATTATCCTGCCGGCACTGCACGAGCGCCGGGAAGACATGATCTTACTGATTGCAAACTTCATCTATCAGGCCTGCAGTCAATTTCAAAGGCCGCTGAAGAAGCTCACAAGCTCCGCCAAGACGCTGTTTCTCGACTATCCTTGGCCGGGCAATATTCGAGAACTCAAGAGCGTCATTGAAAGCTCCGTGATGGTTTCCGACGGCGAATACATCAGCATCAGCGACCTGCCGATGAACCTGCAGCACTACGCGACCGGCCGTCGCGAGGAAATCGGCACGAAAGCGATCCGCAACATCGAGGAAGGCGAACGCGGCGTCATCGAGGAGGCACTTCGACAAACCAATGGAAACAAAGCCAAAGCTGCGGAGGCACTCGGCATATCGACGCGCACGCTTTACCGCAAATTGGAAAAATTTGCATTGGCCAACTAGCGCTCCTGCGGCAACACTCAACGCGATCGCTGGACTTGCCGTTACCGTGTTATCGGCGCAGCCGATTTCACCTGCCTGGGCTGGGAGTGCCGAAACGCCCCACGCAGCGCCGGCGACTGCGGGAATTCCCGTTTACGCCGCCGCGGACGATAGCGCCCTAACGATCGGCACACTGGCGATGGGCGAGAAAGTGACGCCCATCGCGGAGACCCAAAGCGGCGGCGGTATCAAGTGGTACCTCGTCAAGACCAAGAGCGGCGTGGTTGGCTGGATCAGGCACAAAGACAACGAGCAATCGAAAAACGCGGAGAATTTCTTTCGCTCTCTGCCAACCGAGCCGGCCGGCATCGCCGTCGAAATTCAACCCAGTTCAGCCGATGCAGCACGGCGCGGCGCGGTGATCATCCCGGTCCATGTGAAGGGCCGATCGGTGATCGTGCCGGTGACATTCAATCGCTCGGTGAACGCCAACTTGCTGCTCGACACCGGGGCTTCCATGACCATGATCTCGCGGCGCTTGGCAACCAACCTTGCACTGCCTTCTAGCGGAGCTGGATTATTTGCGGGTATTGGCGGCACAGTGAGCGCGCAAATCGCGCGCGTCGATTCAATCAAAGTAGGCGATGCGGAAGTCAGCGGCATGGCGGTTTCGATCCACGATGTTTCACGATCCCCGCAGTTCGATGGCCTTTTAGGAATGGATTTTTTAGGGCGCTTCCAGGTCTCAGTCGATGCCGCCAAAAAGCTCCTGGTGCTGACGCCTAGATAAACCCCCGACCGGCATTTTCTCATGAAAAACCAAAAAGATAGAGCCCTTTTGGCACGTACAAATTTGTTCGCGCTGAACAGAATTCGTGGAATGATCTCGCCATTAGCGGACAACGCCACCAAAATTCGGTGAAAATGCTCGGCTTTTTACGGGGGCATCCGTGGCAACCGTTTTGCTTAGTTGCTATCCAGTGTTCCCGCTCCGGCGCTAACGTTCAGCCTAGGGGCAATGAAGCACATGCTTTCCGCTGGAAAACAAGAAATGCCAAGCGATGAACCGCCAGAGAGTTCACGCGCGCCGACGGCCATCGGTTTCGGCAAGGTGCTGAGATCGATCCAAGGGCTGCAGCAGCGGCTTGATGATTTTTCCATCGATGAAGTCAGCCGCGCCCACGCTAAAGCCGACGCGCTCATGCAAGAGCTTGAAGATTTCCAAAGTCAACTGACTGCGCTTGCAAAACTCAAAGAGGCCGTCGCCAGCGCAATGGCGCAGATCGGCGCAATACCGGAAGAGAACTTCGATTTAACCGGCCCTGACGGATTGGAAAGTCATCCTCAGTTGCGCGCGATTGTTCAAACTGGGCGGCTGATCCGGTTACACCGGTCGTTGCGCGAGGCGCAAGCGAGCGCTGAATCAAGTTCCCTCGACCTTCGACACACGTCCGGCGCATCGATCTCGCATCAAGAGCAGGAATTTCCACCTTCTGCAGGGGACGCCGAAGCTGCGATCGAGCACACCGCCGGCGGGGACAATATCCAGGCTGAGGCCAAGCTGGCCGCTGTGCCCTCGGAAAGCGCGTTAACGCCGCCAAGCTCGACCCCGGCGCCAGCGTTTAAAGACCCGGCTACCTGTGAGTCGGCTGAGATCAAACTCGAGACATCGAGCCCGCCGCGCGACGAAAATTGCTCGCCAGCAGCCCCGCCGGCCGCAGCGGGTGCTCGCTGGATGGAAAATAAGAACGTCGTGGTAAAAACGGATTTCGACCAGCGCTTGCTGAACGATCTAATTGAAACTTACGGGGAATTCGCGATCGCAGCCAGTGCTGCGAAGCCTACCGCTTTGGCGACAACGATCTCGCCACAACCGCTGGAAGACACGCCGGCGCCGGCTCATCTGATCTCCCTCCAGCCGATGCCGGCGGAGCCCGCGTTCGTGAGGTCAACGGCAGGCGGGCTCCTCACGCTTCCAGCGCCGGAGAAAGAACTCACTAAACCCACCGCCCCGGGTAAGCTGCTGAGCATGAAAAAACAAGGTGAACTCGACCGGCAATTGAAACGCATCATCAAAGACTACGGCGAGTATGATCTTTATTCACCGCAAAAATCGATCAACATCAAAATGGTAGCGATTGTTGCTTTCGTCCTGCTCGGTGTGGTTCTCGGCGGTTTTTATTTTTTGAAGGCATCCCCGCCCGTGGTGCCGGCGGCGATCGAAGCCACCCCGCAGGCCGGAACAACGGAGGCCGCTAAAGGGCCGCGCCGAAACGACTCGAGCGAGCAGCCGCCGGGCGGCGCGCCAAATCTAAAATAAAGAGACGAGGAGAATTGGAGAAAACCATGAAGAATGATTTACAGAATCTCACGGAAGACATCTCCCGGCTGTACGAGGACATCACACAAAAAGCGGAGTCGCTCGGGCAGATCGACAGCATCACACGCCTGTACGACGAGTTGCAAACGCAGCTGCACGGGATTTCCACCGAGGAAGTGGAGCTGCTGCAGAGCCAGATCAAATCGACGTTGGAGCAGATGGTCGGTATCAGCAAGAGCCTGGCGGTCATCAAAACCCTCAAAATGACATTGAACGGCCACGACGAGTTTGCAGATTTGACGAAGAAGGGCAAAGATGGGCGGCGCGCGTTGGAGGACCGTTAGGAAAATCTTTCCCAACGGACCTAACCTATGCAAGGAAATCTCTCTCAGATCAACTTGACCGACCTTTTGCTGCTCGCCACCAGCGGCAAGAAGTCCGGACTGTTAAAGCTCGCCCACGGTAAAGAATCGGTGGAAGTTTTTTTGACCGATGGAAAAATCGTTCATGCGACCTGCCCCATCGGCGACGGCGAGAAAGCTTTGCTCTATCCGGTAACCTGGGGTGAGGGTACGTTTAACCTCCAACCCAACGGGACCCCGCCGGCGACGACGGTGCGAAAATCTGCCGATGAGATTCTCGAGGAAGTCACGGCGATGACTCGCGAGTGGGAAATTATCCTAGAGTTAATTCCCAGCGGCAAAACTGTTTTCAGAATCGCCGATCTGGCCGAAGACCACACCGGCCCGGTCACGGTGCCCAACGCGGGCTGGCGGGTCTTGACCAAGTTGGATGGCATTCGCACCGTTCAGGAAGTTGCCGAGCTGCTTCGCATCCCCTTCGCTTACACCGCCAAAGTCATTTATAATCTGCACAAATCGGGCCTGGTGGAGGTTGCTGCGCCGCTGGTCAAGCCGGCTGCGGATTTGGTCCCGCCGGCGCTCTTGAAGCGCGTGACCGGCATCTTGACTGAAGTCATCGGCCCGATGGCGCCGCTGGTGTTAAGAGACCAGATCGAAGCGCTGGGCGAATCGCCGGACAGCATGCCGGAATCGAAGCTCGATGATCTCATCATGATGATCGGCCGCGAGATCGGCGACGGTAACCTGAAGAACAAGTTCGAGCAATCCATGTTCCAAGAGATCTCGAACTTCAAGCGTTTCTAAATCCGTATTGGAGGAATCCATCGATGCCTCAAGAGACAGCGTCCGTGGAAAATTCTAAATTCGTCAAACCGATAAATATTCACTTGCAGCGCGGCGGGCTTAGATGGAAGATAAGCACGACGTTCAGCGGTTTGATCCTGATACTCGGCTTACTCGTGATCGGTATCGTTTATTACTTTACCGTCAATGCGCTGCAAAAGCAGGTCGATTTGCGCTCCACCGCCCTCGCCACCAACCTCGGCGACGCCGCCGCCGGATTCGTCTCACGTCGGAGCACGCTGGAGCTCGATGCGTTGGTCGCTAAATACGGCCGCCTTGACGGCGTGGCTTACGCCTTCATTCAAGACCCGAAAGGGGAAGTGCTCGCCAGCAGCATGCAGCCTTTCCCTGCCGAACTGAAAGACGCCGGCGGCCAGGCGGCATCATCGCGCGTCACCCGCGTACGCGGCAAGTCCGTTTACGAAACCCGCTCACCACTGCTCGACGGCCAACTCGGCATCGTCCGGGTCGGGCTGTGGGCTGAAACCGTGCGCAACGACGTGAGCTCGACTTTGTGGCCGATCATCGGTCTGATCGCCGCCTGCTTGGCGCTGAGCGTCGGGTTGTCGATCATGCTCGCCGGTAAGATGGTCCGCCCGATCCTCGATTTGAAGGCGATCGCGGACGATATCAGCCGGGGACGCCTTGATACCAAGGTTTCGATTCAAAGCAACGATGAAGTCGGCGAATTGGGCCGCTCGCTCGAAAGGATGCGGGCTAGCTTGAAGGCGGCGATGAATCGCTTGAGTCGCGAATAGCACAGCCGGCTGACGATCAAAAAAAAGGAGAGAAGGTATGAACTATTATTTCAATGCTGTGATCCTGCGAGTTGCCCTGGCTATCGTAGGAATATTCGGCGCCGCTGTCATCATGACCGAACCGGCCGTCTTGGCGGCAGATCGACCCTTACAAAAGATCAACGTTGCCTTCAGTTCGATCTCGGGCAACATGGCGCCCTTGTGGGTTACCCATGAAAAAGGCTTTTTTCGCAAGCACGGACTGGATGTTCAGGTGATTTTGATCGAATCGGGCACCACCACGGCGCAAGCTCTGGTTGCCGGCGACGTTAGTTTCGCCCAACTGGCCGGACCGGCGGTCATTCAAAGTAATCTACGAGGCGCGGATACGGTCATGATCGCCGGCGTGGTCAATACTCTCACATTTCAACTTTTCACCGAAAGGGGCATCACCCGGCCGGACCAGTTCAAGGGCAAATCGGTGGGCGTCACCCGCTTCGGTTCGGCGACGGACTTCGCCATGCGCTACGCCTTGGACAAGTACGGGCTGGACGTGAATAAAGACGTGACTATTCTCCAAATGGGCAATGTTCCGGCTCTGCTCGCGGCGATGGAAGCCGCCAAAATCCAAGGCGCAATGCTCTCGGCCCCAACCTCGCTACGAGCAAAAAAAATGGGCTTCCCCATGCTTGCTGATCTGCAAATGTTAGGGTTGGAATATCAGCACACGAGCATTGCGACCAGCCGAGCGCTGATTAAATCCAAGCCCGAGCTGGTTCGTGATTTTATGCGCGCCTACGTCGAAGGAATTCATTACGCCAAGAGCCATCGCAAGGAGACTCTCGAAGTGCTCACGAAGTATCTGCGCACCGACGACCACGAAGTGCTGGACGACACCTACGAGTCGATCATCCTCTCGCTGGTCCCGGAGAAACCCTACCCGACCCAGAAGGGAATTCAGATTATCTTACGCGAGTTGGGCGCCAAAGACGCTGCCGCGCGCTCGGCCCGCCCGGAACAGTTTATCGATCTGAGCATCGTCAAAGAGTTGGACAGCTCAGGTTTCATCGACCGGCTGTATAAATCGTCTGCGGTGGCTAAGACTGAGCCCAGGGCAGCACCCCCAAGCGCGTCCGCGGTGGCAAAAGCGCCGTCGAAAGCCGAACCGGTCGCTCCGGCGGTGGCTAAAGCGCCGGTCGCTGAACCAGCCAAGATCAAGCCGTCGGCGAGCGAGGAAAAAATTCAACCGGTAGCGAAGCAAGTGCCGGTCGTTACGGCCAAGGCAACCGCGCCCGCGGTCAAAACCGCGCAAACCGGCTCGCACCAGTACATCGTCAAAGCCGGCGACACGCTGAGCCGGTTAGCGAAGCAATTCTACGATTCACCGTACAAATGGGGAAAAATCTACGAGGCCAATAGAGAGCAGGTTAAAAACCCCGACTATATTTACATCGGCATGAAGCTCACGATCCCGCCTGACGCTTAGAAAGTTAAGCGGTACTCGTGAACGAAAAAGAGCCGGGCGTCGGATAAACGCCCGGCTCTTTTATTTTGC
The DNA here is from genome assembly GCA_050735675.1 of Binatia bacterium. Lineage (GTDB taxonomy): Bacteria > Desulfobacterota > Binatia > UBA9968 > UBA9968 > DP-20. Next base: position 8,404 of record JBOHVN010000264.1, read on the forward strand.
CCGATGAAGGAATCCGTTATGCCCGCAGGTTTTTTGCCGGAATCCAGACGAAAGTCAAAGCTGCGAGAACTTGAGCCCCAGAGATCAAGTCTCGTTACTTAAAGGCATGGCGAACGAACTTCGCAAGCTTTCGGCGCGTACGAAGGGTCCTATTCGGATTCCGGACTTCCTCCCCATTCCGTCATTCCCGCATGCTTTAAGCGTAAATCCATCTTGAACTCGTTCATCCTCTCGCACCCGCCTGGGATGCCCGCCGGAGTTTATCCTGAAATCGTCGAAGGGCGCCCTGACGGGCCGACACAGCCTCGCAAAGGCGGTAATTTCAACCACCCTCGAGAGAAACACTGAACGACCTCTTAATCCCGTCGTTCCGGCGGAAGCCGGAATCCACGCAGGTTCTTAAACCTGCGCCGAAAACGAACCTGGATGCCGGCGTTCGCCGGCATGACGAAATCTCACTTCGCCTGAAGGTGAGGGATTTTAGCCACGTGAGACATTCATAGGCGTTCATTCGTAGGCCAGGGCGTAAATCCGATGTTTGCCGTCGGCACTGGTGAAAACGAGTTTCGCCTTGTCGCCATAGGAGCCTACCAGCTCATCGAGCAGTTTGAGGGTGGCCTTCCCTTCCGCATAGCCGTCGAGCGGGTCGACGATCAGATAATCGATACGCAGCTTTTGCAGGTCAGTCTTAATCTCGTTAACTGAACCGACGTCCGGCTTGGCCTGGCCATAAGGGTAAAAATACGTGGCTGAGCGATGTAATGCCGGCCGGATCGCCTGGCGTCCGGTGTACAGGAAATACATCGGATCGTACGCCGTGCCCAGACGCGCATCGGCCGCGGTATTTTGGCGAATCCAGGCAAAACTCTCTTCAAAGCCGCTCCAACCGTACGGCACACGATGACCGTAAAGTCCGCGCGTTGTTTGTTCGTCATGGATGAGCAAATAGCCAGAGAGCCAGACGCCATTGAGCAGCAAGATTAGCAGCGCCGGCAACCAGGCCATTTTCGCCAGCCATTCTTTAAACGGATATTCGCCGCCGGCTGAATTCATCCAACGCTCGGCCAACGCCATGCCGCGAAACAGGAATAAGATCAACAACGGCACCAGCGGAGCAACATATCGCCCCGGGTGAAACGGCCACGCGAGCAAAAGCACGACGGACGATAAAAAAAAAGCCCACGCAAAGGCGTCTTCCCGGCGCGGCGAGACCACCATTCCCAGCACGGTAAATGCCGCGACGAACGGAAGGAGCCAAGGCATAAGCGGCAAGAGATAGAGCAACTCGAAGCTTCCAAGAAGATAACGCGCGTTGCCCATGACCACTGGAGCGTGACTTCCGATCAAGTCCCCTATTCCTCGCGATGCGCCTGACGAAAAATCGTAGGCGCAGTAATAGCCGAGCAAAGCAAGCGGCGCCGAATCGCGATGAGATAGCACCCAAATAACCCACGGCGCGACGAGCAGAAAAACACCGGCGCTGAAATAAGCCGCGCCTCGCCAGCCGCGCCTCAGATATGAATGGATGACCCCGGCAAACACGAGCGGCGCAGCCGCAAGCCGGATGAGGCATGCCAGGCCGGTGACTACCCCCAAAACCGGCACCGTCGCGGTCGAAGGAGCCGCAAGATAGAGTGCCGCCATTGCAAACAAGACGTAAAGCAAATCGCTCACGGCGTAATCGGTGTA
>JBOHVN010000265.1:0-6404 GCA_050735675.1 Binatia bacterium
GCGTCGGCGCGCACCAGCGCGCCGAGACGGAGATTCTGCCAAGCTCCTTCAAAACGGCTGTAGATGTTGACGGTGCCTTCGCTGATCAACTCGGGCGGCAGGATTTGCGCGAACGCTTTAACGCTGCGCAGCCTGACAAGCGGCAACCGCTCGACGCTCGCGCTGCCGTCAAGCTTGGCATCTTCCCAGGAGCGCTGCTCGGTAAAGCGCACGGAGCCGTTGATGATGGCGTTGTATTCGGACGAACCGAACAAGGGAATTTTCAGCGTGACGTTCTCCAAGCGCGGGCGCTCCGGCGTGCCGCGCAGCCGCGCCTGCAACGCCATGGGCCCGGTCACGTCGAGCTCACTGGGAATTTTATCTCTTAACACGGCGATGGCGCGGGCCACCACCGGAACATGGAGAGAATCGAACTGGATGCGCAGATCAACGCCGCGCTGGAGCCAAGTGTGGTTTTCTCCCGGGGGCGTGAGCCGTCCATCGATGCGCACGTCCTGGCCAAGTCCCTCCGTTAACGAAGCGGCGATATGAATCGTGGTCGCCTTACCGGGCTCGAAACCTCGAACGCTCATCGTGACATCGCCGACGTGCAGCTCCGCGGGTTGTTTAACGGAGCGATCGACGTAGTCGACCCGGCCCTGCCGGATACGAAGTTCATCGATGGCGAAGCTTACGGCGAACTGTTGCCGCTCGGGCGCCGCGGAGGGTCCGGGTGCTCGCAGCCTGGGAAACTTCCGTAACTCAGCTTTTCGATGGACTAGCGCGGTGAGATTTAACAGTCCGCTTTCGTCGGTGATGATCTGGAACTCCGGTTCATTGAACGTCAATGAGGTGATCACGAGCCGGCGCCACCACAGCAGGTTCCACAAGCTGACGCCGAGCACGAGCTCACGCGACCGCACCACCGGCGTTGCCGCGAAACGCGAGTCATCGGCGATGCGAAACTCTTTAGCCGCGAAGCCGGGCCGGCCCAGCAAATTGACTTCGAGGCGATCAAAGCTGACATCCTGACCGAGGACCTTTTGCAATTCCTGTTTTACCTGGTCACGGTGTTTGGCGGCCAGTAGATTGAAAGATTCAATCAGGCCGGCGGTGACGATCACCGCGGCTGCGAGAGTGAACAGAATGATTTTTCGAGGGCTTTTCATCGCGTCGGCGATGGCAGACTAGAAGCAATCTGTTGGGATCGTACGGTCGGTTACCGACGTCGATCCAGAGTGGCCGGTATCAGTTATATCAACGCCCATTTTTATGGGACGCGTTACGTCTCGCTCCCCGTCATCCCCAACGGCTTTGACCGCTCACGGAATTCTTTCGACGACGGTCGCAATGCCTTGGCCGACGCCGATGCACATGGTCGCCAGACCGTAGCGGCTGCCGCGTTTTTGCATTTCGTGGACCAGCGTCGCCATCATCCGCGCGCCGCTGCAGCCGAGCGGATGTCCGAGGGCGATGGCGCCGCCGTTCACGTTGAGCTTATTCAAATCAATGCCGAGCTCGCGCGCGCAGGCGAGCACTTGCGATGCGAACGCCTCGTTGAGCTCGACTAGATCGATCTGATCGATCGTTAACCCGGCGCGCTTGAGCGCTTTCTCGGAAGCCGGAATCGGTCCGATGCCCATGTAATTGGGATGCACTCCGGCCGTGGCGGAAGCGACGATGCGCGCCCGCGGTTTCAATTTCAATTGCTGGGCTTTTTGCAGGCTTGTAATCAACAGAGCGGCGGCGCCGTCCGAGAGCGGCGAAGAGTTTCCCGCGGTCACGGTGCCACCTTTCTTGAAGGACGGTTGCAATCCGGCGAGGATCTCCAAGGAAGTATCGGCACGCGGCCCTTCGTCTTTTTCATGGACCAGCGGGGCTCCCTTGCGCTGGGGAATTTCGACCGGAATGATTTCGTCTTTGAGCCGTCCTTCTTTTTGCGCCTGCACTGCCTTTTGATGGCTGGCTAGGGCGAGCTTGTCCTGGTCTTCGCGGCTGATGTGATATTTGTCCGCGACGTTTTCCGCGGTCTCACCATTGTTAATCAGCGAATAAAGCTCGGCCATGCGCTTGTTCGGAAAGCGCCATCCCAAGGAGCTGTCATACATTTGCACGTCGCCGCGTTGAAACGCGTTGGCCGGTTTGGCCATCACCCACGGCCCGCGCGTCATGCTCTCGACCCCCCCGGCGACGAAGAGATCGCCGTGATCGGTCTCGACTGCGCGGCCGGCCTGGTTGATCGCTTCAAGCCCGGAGCCACACAGGCGATTCACCGTCGCTCCGGGAATCGTGTAGGGTAAGCCAGCGAGCAATGATGCGTTGCGCGCGACGTTGCGCGAGTCTTCACCGGCCTGATTGGTGCAGCCGAAATAAACGTCTTCAATCTCTTCTTTGTTGATGCCGGTCTTTTCGATCATCTTGGCGATGATATACGCGCCCAGGTCGTCGGTGCGAAGGTCTTTTAATATGCCGCCATGGCGGCCCATGGGCGTGCGCACGGCTTCGACAATCACGGCTTCTCTCATGGCTTCACCTGTCCTTCATGGTACGAGTAAAATCCTCGACCGCTGGTTTCGCCGAGGAAGCCTGCAGTGACGAGTTTCTTGAGTAGCGGCGCCGTCCGATAGCGGTCATCGCCGGTCTCGCGCTCCAAGCCTTCGAGCACGGCAAGAACATCTTCCAGTCCGATTTGGTCGGCCCAGCGCAGCGGCCCTTGCGGATAGTTGACGCCGAGCCGCATGGCGACGTCGATTTCGTCGGCGCTCGCGACGCCTTCTTCCAGGCTTCGCGCAGCTTCATTGATAATCAAACTCAAAATGCGGGGAAAAGTAAGACCGGCCGTATCTTTGACGCGGACGGTTTCTTTGCCGAGAGATCGAAACAGCTCTTCGGCTTGCTTTGCAGCGCTTTCGCTCGTGCGCAAGCCGCCGGCCAGCTCGATCAGCTTGCGATCCTTCAATGGAAAAAACGTGGCGAAACCGACAATGCGCTCGGGATGCTTCACCCACGATGACAAATGAGTCGTGCCGAATCTCAAACAGGACGTTGCGATCAGGGAAGTTGGCGGCAAGGCAGAGTCCAATCGTTGCAGCAGCGCGCGCTTCTTATCTTCGGCGCCACTCTCGGTGTCGATGACCCAGCTCGCTGTCGCTGCCAGCGCGCCGGGATCGCCGAGCAAGGTTGCTTCGAGTCCCTTTTCTCGGCTAAGCGCGAGCAGCTCTTCAGCCACCCGATTCACACCGATGATGCCGAGACTATTTTTTGTCATAGCTATAAAAGCCCCGGCCGGTCTTGCGTCCTAAGTTCCCGCCCATCACCATGCGCTGCTGGATCGGGCTCGGGCGAAAGCGCGGATCTTCAAAAAATGAGCGGTAGAGCGACTCCGTGGCGGCGAAGTTGATGTCGTTGCCGATCAAGTCCATGAGCTCGAACGGACCCATGCGAAAATTCCCCGCTTCTTTCATGATGCGATCAATGGTCTCGACCGACGCGCCGCCGTCGCCGAGAATGCGCAGGCCTTCGTTGTAAAACGGCCGGGCGATCCGGTTGACGATAAATCCGGGCGTGTCCTTGGCGCGCGCCGGAGTTTTGCCCATGGCGCGCATCAGCTCGGTTGCCTTTTCGATCGTCGCTCCGCTGGTGCGATCGCCTTGAATGACTTCTACGAGCGCCATCAGCGGCGGCGGATTGAAAAAGTGCAGACCCAAGACGCGCTCCTGATGGCGCGTGCCGGCGGCGATGGCGGTAACGCTGAACGACGACGTGTTGCTTGCCAAAAGCGTTTCAGGCGCGCAGATCGAATCGAGTTGCTTGAAAATATCACGCTTCAGGTCGAGTTTTTCCGGCGCGGCTTCGATCACCAGGGTTGAGCCATTGCAGTCATCGAGCTTGGTGGACGCGCGGAAGCGGTCGAGAATCTCCCTTTCCTGTTCGGCGCTGAGCTTGCCGCGCTCGCGGCTGCTTTTCAGAAAATTTTTGACTCGCGACAATCCCGCGTCGATAAATTCCTCCTTAACGTCGTAGACGAGGGTCTCAAATCCGGCTTGAGCGGCGACCTGCGCGATGCCCGCGCCCATCGTGCCGGCGCCAAGAACGGCTATTTTTTCGGTTTTGTTGCTCATATCTTTAGTTAAGCCCGTTTCGAGTTTCGCGTTAGGGGTTTCGGGTTCCAACTCGGAACACGAGGCTCGAAACCCGAAACAAGCGGTTATTTTCCGGTAAACATCGGCGCTCTTTTTTCTAAAAAGGCTTTCACACCCTCGTCGTAATCGAAACTTCTCCCGGCGATTTCCTGCAAGTGAGCTTCGTATTCGAGATCGTTTTCCAGGCTCGCCAAATTGGCGTGATTGACGGCGCGCTTGATCAGACCGATGCCGCGCGGCGCGCGCGCGACCTGCCTGGCCATGGCACGCGCGGACGCGGCGAATTCCGCTGCTGGGAAAACTCGCGCGACCAGTCCAATGCGCTGCGCTTCTTGGGCGTCGACTGTGTCGCCGAGCAGGAGCAGCTCCATCGCTTTGCTGACACCGACAAGTCTGGGAAGGATGAAGCTGCCGCCGGAGTCCGGCGCCAAGCCGACGCGCACGAACGATTGGATGAATTTAGCATCTTCTGACGCGACTCGCAGATCGCACGCCAGCGCGAAATTGCAGCCGGCGCCTGCGGCGACGCCATTGACCGCCGCGATGACGATCTTTTCCATTTGCCGGATCTGGCGGATCATCGGATTATACTTCTCGCGCAGCGACGCGCCCAACGATCCTTTTTGCTCGGGTGTCCGGCCTTTCAAATCTTGCCCGGCGCAAAACGCCCGGCCCGCGCCGGTGATCATAAAGCAACGTACTTCTTTGTCCCGTTCGCCGTCGCGCAGCGCGTTGAGGACTTCCTGGTTCATTTGCGGCACGAAAGCGTTCAACGATTGCGGTCGATTGAGCGTGATCGTTGCGACGCCTTGGTCCTTTTCGTAGATGATCGTCTCTGATGCCACGGAGGGATCCTGCTTTGCTATTTTCCTTTGAACTCGGGTTTGCGCTTTTCGAGAAAGGCTTTCATCCCTTCGGCGCGGTCTTCGGAGGCGAACAGCAGGTAAAACGATTTGCGCTCGAACTCCAGTCCCTCGCCGAGAGGTGTATTAGCCGCTTTGAGCACCGCTTCCTTCGCGGCTTTGATCGCGAGCGCGGGTTTGGCGGCGATCTTTCTTGCGACGTTTTTCGCCTCTTCCAACAACAACTCGACCGGCACCACGCGGTTGACCAAACCCAATCGCTCCGCGTCCGCGGCGTTGATGATCTCGCCGGTCAAGACCATTTCCATGGCGCGATGTTTACCGACCAGATGCGGCAACCTTTGCGTTCCGCCGCTGCCCGGAATGATGCCGAGATTGACTTCAGGTTGGCCGAAGCGCGCAGTCTCCGACGCTATAATAATGTCGCAGGTCATCGCCAGCTCGCAGCCGCCGCCCAACGCGAAGCCGCTGACCGCTGCGATCACCGGTTTTGAGATGTTGTTAACCTGATCGCGGTAATTGAGCCGTTCCTGAAGGCCTTCGTCAAAAGGCCCGCGCGCGGCCATTTCCTTGATATCGGCGCCCGCGGCAAACACTTTCTCGCCGCCCGTGACGATGATTACGCGTACTTCAGCGTCCCGATCGAACTCCTGCATGGCCAAGGAAAGGTCTTTCACCAACGCGTAGGAAAGCGCGTTCAGCGCCTGTGGACGGTTCAACGTCACGACCGCGATCGGACCGTCTTTTTCGACGATGACAGTTTCGTAAGTCATGGCGCTTGAGCTTTTAAGGAATACACTATGGCCGGGAGCGATTCAAGGAAGGATCGTCGACTGGAAACGATTGAATCAGCAGAGAAAACCCGCTGATGGAGAGCGGGTTTTCGACGGGGATTGCGAGTCGGTCCTTCGCTTTGCTCGGGACGACGTTGCGCCCGGCTGCATGAAAAATAGATCCTTCGCTGCGCTCAGGACGAGTGTCCGCTCATCCGGGCGGACACTCGTTTGACAGGCCGAGACCGATTTGCAAATATCCTCACTATCCATGTCCAACCGTGTTGAGCCGGCAACCCGTCACTACGACGAAAAGCTTCAGCTGATACTCAAAGCTTCAGCCAAGATCTTCGCAGAAAAAGGCTTTCATCACACTTCGGTGCGCGATATCGCGCGCGCCACGAAGATGAGTCTATCCGGTCTCTATTACTACTTCACGACCAAAGAGGAGTTGCTCTATTTGATTCAAGAGCGCTGCTTTGTCACACTGCTGCAACGCTGGGAGCAGGCGGCCGATGCGCAATCGGACGTGCGCGCGCGCGTCCGCACCTTCGCCGAGAATCATCTCAGTTTCTTTCTGCACAACATGCCGGAAATGAAGGTGATGGCGCACGAGGACGAATCTTTGACCGGCGAGTTTCAAGACA
>JBOHVN010000266.1:0-5515 GCA_050735675.1 Binatia bacterium
CAGTTTTACGCGGCATGTCCTATGTGTGCCATAAGGCATACATGCCTGTCAACTAAAAAATGAAAATAAGAAAGAAAAAATTCTTTCTTTAGCAATGAGTTGCGAGTTTCGCGACAGAAACTAGCTAGCGGGACCTGGAATCCAGGAATTTCAAAGGTACCTGGATACCGGCCTCCGCCGGTATGACGATTAGCGTAAAGAACCTAGTCATCGAACTTTTGGGTCAGGACACTAGCACTAGCGGGGTGCTCTGGCAGGCTACTCAAAAAGATCCAGAGGCGAGGCGGCACGAAGATCGATAAGCGGAGGCGTACTCTTATACGTTGACGCGCAATCGATCGAGCGCAACGAAGCATATGGGTCTTTTTCAGCAGCCTGCTAGCGAAAGAGCCGCTCAGTCAAATATCTGGCCTCTTAAACAAAGCACCGTTCTGCGCCCCGCTGTATCTTCGGCCTCAGAATAACCATTAAGGAGGTCGATTATGAATCATTCGAAAGTATCCCATTGGATCGAGGTCGCTCGCAGCCTCGGTAAGGAATTCGCCGGCCGGGCCGAGGCCCATGATGAGAACGATAGCTTTGTCAGCGATAACTATGCGGCCCTGAAAGAGCGGCGCGTCTTCTCCGCGGCGATCCCGGAAGAATTGGGCGGCGGCGGAGCCTCGCACCGCGAGGTCTCAGACATGCTGCGCACGCTTGCGCAATACTGCGGCTCCACGGCGCTGGCGCTTTCGATGCATCAGCATCTGATCGCCGCCACGGTTTGGAAGCAGCGGCGCGGCCAGGGCGGCGAGGCCATGCTGAAGAATGTCGCCGAAAAGCAGCTCGTGCTCGTCAGCACGGGCGCCGGCGATTGGCTGGAGTCCAACGGCTCGATGACAGTAACCGCCGGCGGCTACCTGGTCAGCGCCCGCAAACACTTTGCCAGCCAGTCCGCGGTCGGGGACATACTGGTCACGAGTGCGCCGTTCATGGAGGAGGTGCTGCATTTTCCGGTGGCGATGAACGCGCAAGGTGTCACGGTATTGAACGACTGGCGCGCGCTGGGCATGAGAGGTACAGCTTCTCATACCGTCAAACTGGAAAACGTCTTCATACCCGATGCCGCCATCGTTTTGCGGCGGCCGCGGGGCGCCTATCACCCGGTTTGGAATGTCGTCTTGACCGTGGCGATGCCGCTGATCATGTCGGTCTACGTGGGGATCGCGCAGAAGGCGGCGGAGTCGTCTATCGGCCATATCCGGCGGAAAAAAACCGCCAAGCCGCATGTGCCCTATTTGATCGGTGAAATGAACAACGATCTGGTGGCCGCTGAGGTTCAGCTGAACGACATGCTACGAATCGCCAACAATTACGATTTCGAAGCCATCGATCAAAATGGCCAGGATATTCTCGCGCGAAAAACCAACGTTGCTAACGCCGCCATCCGCGTTGTCACCAAGGCAATGGAAATCGTCGGCGGTGAGGGTTTTTATCGCGGTTTCGGTTTGGAGCGGCTCTTCCGCGACGTTCAGGCCGCGCGCTATCATCCGCTGCCTGAGAGTGATCAGGTGAAGTTTGCGGGCGAGTATCTATTGCGGGACTGACGCATGTCGCGCCGGACCGTATTATTTAACCGCAAAGAACGCAAAACAGGGGATCTCCCGCAAAGGCGCGAAGGCGCAAAGGTAAGAGCAATAAAACTCCGAACTTGGCGCCTTTGCGTCTTGGCGGGAGAAACATCTGAATCCGAATCGCGAAACCTTCGTGTCCTTCGTGCTCTTCGTGGTAAACCAAATCGCAGCGGCCTGCTAGGCGCCTGATCGGAGGCTGCCGTAGAGGCGCTCGGGGGTAACTAGAACCAGGTTTCGCTCTTCATCCCGCATTTGTTGGGCAAATTCCTCGTCTGCCCCCTTGGGGGCTCGGCCCATGGCAACGTAGAGGTCCTTCAGACGCTTGATGTGCGTTGGCGCGTCTTGCCAAGGCTCGATGGACGCAGGGCCCTCGACGGTGACGTAGCGCCGGGTGTCGAGCTTGATGACTGTGACAGTCGCGCGGCCCGTCCGTTCGATGTTCTTAACCTTCACGGTGTACCCCCGCGACGCGAACCCGAGCTTACCGTCCAGCACTGCCGTCGAAACGACGGTCGACTGCGCACGGCCCTCCGGCGTGACGGTGATCACGACACCGGTGTGATTCTCTTGCAACAGGGGGAGTGCTTCTTTCCATTCCATCTAATCGTTCCTCCGAACGTTGAAGTAATGTCGGCTCAACCGCGATTAACCCGGCACCTATAACGCCGCTCGCGGCGATGAGTCAAGCCGGAATTGTGAGGCTAATCTGTGACGACATCAACGCTACATGCGTGCTATTCGCACCGCACTTGCCCTATCCAACTCACGTTGGACGGTAAAAAAATCATTAATTGCTCCGGCGCCAGTAGGGTCGCGTCTTTTAATTTTGACCTTTCTGATCCGGACCAGCTGGCGGAATTTATGACGCCACATTTCGAGCGCGTAGCACTTCACTTGTAAAAAATATCCTTCAGTTTGCCGAGGAGCGCCGGATCCGTTTTAAAAGAGTTGCCTATGATTCGTTCCAACTCGTCGCCGGCCACCGGATCGACGTCGAGCCTGGCTTTTTTCAGCTCCGCGGCAAACTCTCCGTCTTTCATCGTCGCGGCAAATGCCCGCCGTAGCGTCGCCGTCAGGTCTTTCGGTGTTCCCGGAGGCAGCGCGTAGGTGAGCGCAATCGCATTGTCATTGTGCACGCCGACCTCGATCAGCTTGCGCGCCTCTTCGCTCTTCGCCAAGTCAATCGCGAGCGGCACTTTCGGAAAATCCGGAGCCGGACGGGCTGTGACTTGCAATACAGGCGTGACGTCTCCCTTTTCTAAGTTTTGTTGCCAAACCGTTCTCGGTCCGACACAAGTCCCGGCGACTTCTCCGGCCTCGGTGGCCAGGCGAATTTCGGCCATTCCTTTGTAGCCGGAGACCAGTTGAATAGGGAAGCCGAGCGTCGCGCGCAGGATCTTGATGGTATTGTCGCCTGAAGTCCCGGGACCGATGCCGCCCATCTTCACCGGTGTCTTGGCGGCGAGCCAATGTTCCAGGCTGTTGATACCGCTCGCTTTGCTGAAAAGACAAACCGGGTAATAGCGCGCCGGCGCGCCGACATATTCAAATTTGCGCGCATCGAATTCAATGCCCTTCTGACCGAGGATCTGCCCCATGAGCACGCTGCCGATAAAATTGCCGATTGTCAGACCGTCGGGGCTGGCTCCCTTGTACAGGTAGTTGGCCGCGATCAAGCTGCCGGCGCCCGGCATGTTCTCAACGGTGATTGTTGGATTTCCCGCTAGGTGCTTTCGCATATGTCGAGACAGCGAACGGGAGTAGGCATCGAATGCGCCGCCGGGAGAAAAGCCCACAACGATGCGGATCACCTTGCCCTGGTAGTGATCTTGCGTGGCTGCGTGCGCGGCAAAGGTGAAAAAGAAAAGCCAGGCGCTCACACTCAAGAACCAACAGATCGGCCTGCTCATAACGTCACCTCCTCGGCGGCATCACTGAAGACTGGGTTAATCCTGCGAGCGCAAAACGGCTCGCTTTTATCACCCGATTTTTGAAAGTCAACAAAGAAACGAACGAGAAAAAGCACAGGCTACTTTTGGGCATAACAATCGTATGAATCATGACATCGTGCAACGGTAGCTAACTGATCTCCCCCTGCGGCGCTCGGTTGGCAATCCGCTGACTGAATTTCTCATCGGCCAAAAACCTCTGGTTGACGGCTTGGTGGCGGCTGCCACTTTTTCGCCCTGTTCGGGCGGTGAACTCGCCAAGCTGGTGGAAAACTGTTTTTGATTGCGATAAGTGAATTTTTGTCTTTTCGTCGTTCCGGCCAACCCTGGATCACAGTCCGGGATAGCACGAGCCGGAATCTTCGACCCCCTCTCGGTCTCCCCTTAACGAAGGGGGAGATACAGTAGGGGTTTTGGATTCCCGCCGGAGCCTTTTCTCGACCGTGATCGGGGGCGGGAATGACGAGAATTGCCCGTGAATCTGACTTCGATTTTCGAAAGGCCAGCAGTAGTAGAAGACAACTCAATGATCTCCGGAGCTCTCGAAGGTTTCACTTGCATCGAAGTCAGCGGCCATGTGGCCGGGCCTTACGCCGGCAGCTTGCTCGGTGACCTGGGCTGCGATGTGATCAAAGTCGAATTGCCCAACGGCGGCGACACGCACCGCGGACGCAATCCAAAATACGAAGGCTACGGGCCGAGTTTCCGCGCGCTCAATCGCAACAAAAAAAGCGTCACGCTCAACCTCCGCGAGAAAAAAGCCCGCGAGATTCTGCTAAAGCTTTTGGCAACAGCGGACATCTTTCTCGAAAACTTCCGCCCGCCGACGAGAAAGAACCTGGGGCTCGACTACGAGGAGCTGGCCAAGCTTAATCCCAAACTTATTCACTGTTCCATCTCCGGCTACGGCCAAAGCGGTCCTTACCGCGACAAGCCGGGCTTCGACACCATCGGCCAAGCGCTCAGCGGCATGATGAGCTTGGTCACCGATCTCGACGATCCGAAAGTCGCCGGAGTGTCCTTCGTCGACCATTCCGCTGGAATTTTTGCTGCGAACGGCATCATGGCTGCGCTGCTAGCCCGGGCGAAAACCGGCCGCGGCCAGTTTATCGACGTGTCGTTGTTACAGGTGGCGATCGCGTTCATTGAATCTCACGTGGCCGATTATTTAAACGGCGGCGAGGCGGTATCGCGCGAGAATTTTCCCAAGGGCCGCATCTACAGCTTGCTCGACTGTGATCACAAACCGTTCATGGTTCACCTGTCGGGACACAACGAAGCCTGGGAAGGCTTGCTCAAAGCCGCGGAGCTAGATGAATTAGTCGGCGACCCGCGCTTTGCCGCGCGCAAGCACCGTACCGATCGTCACGAAGAGATCGTCACGATTTTGCGCCGGCAGTTCGGCGGCAAATCGCGTGAATATTGGTTGCCCCGGCTCGATGCCAACCAAATTCCCAACGCGCCGATCAACACCATCCCCGAAGTTTTCGACCATCCGCAGGTCAAGCACATGGGTATCCCCAAACAGATCAGCCATCCGAAGATGGGCGCGACCAATTTGGTCGGCAGTCCGATCAATCTGTCGGACACGCCGCCGAAGTTTTTCCACCCCGCGCCGTTGCTCGGGGAAGACACCGAAGAGATCTTGGAGCGGCTGGGATATGGAGCGGGAGCGATCAGGGAGTTACGGAATAGCGGAGTGGTATGAGTCAGTTTTAGTTTGTGGGTTTTGACGTTAGTTCCAATCCGGAAGAATAATCTGATGGGCTTTCTTGTTGTGCAGAACTTGTTTGGCAGACCGTTCAAAAACGTCCAGATGCGAGGCGCGCGAAGAGCGATGAGCGGTGGGTTTCTTGGTCGTAAGTTGACGCTAAACCGATCGTTGGAAACGATGCAGGTGGTGGTTTGGGGACGGTCTGACAGGAGTTTACAATGGATTTCAATGTATCCGCC
>JBOHVN010000267.1:0-80745 GCA_050735675.1 Binatia bacterium
GTGCGGATCGCCTTACCCAACCGCTTCTTTGACTCGATCGGACTGACGAGATTAGCCCAAGGCTAAAACATTTAACTTTGCCGAACCGCCGTGTACGGACCCGTACGCACGGTGGTGTGGGAGGGAGAAGCCGCGAGGCTTCTTCCTATCCCGAGTTGTCATTTCGAGCGGAGCGAGAAATCTTTCTCGAGCTTCAGATCCATGGCGGGGTTCTAAATGAATCACGACCCAGCGGCGAGTCGATGGTTTGGCAGCGCAGGGGTTTGGGAGTGGGATGGGACGCTAGTGAGTCAGACGTGACCCGTTGAAACGCGAGGAAAAACATTTCGCTGGCCCGCGATATTTGCGCCGGCGAATCTGCGCGTGCAGGATCCTTTAGCGCACGATTCTGGCGGGCCGGTCCGGCACGACGTTGGTCACTGCCGGGGAGTTTTGCAGGACGCGCAACGCATCCACGCCGACGCGGAGCGCGATCCCGGGTATACTGCGATAGAGCCGCAGGACCCTGAATTGCGTGCCGCCTAGTTCCGCCAAAATATAGCTTTGGGCGCTCAAGATCGCGCTTCTTTGCAAGGCGACAAGCTCCTCGCTTAGCTGATCTTCCCGTTGCCACGGGGTGCGCAATCCCGCCAGCACCAGAACGGTGCCATTGGCCGCCGCGCTCGTAAAGAGTTGGGAAGGAACCTTATCCGACGACGGCGCCTCGTCCGCAGTTGCCGCGGGGCGATCGAGCAGCACGTTGGTCACATTCGGCGAATGCGCCAACTCGGCCAACGCGTCTGCACCCACCTCTAAGGCGATGCCGGGAATGCGATCGTAACGGCGGGTGATCTTGTAGGATTTTCCTTCCAACTCGGAGAGTAAATTTTTCTGTATCGAGGCGATCGCCTCGCGCTGCGCGTTGACTTGGTCCGCGCTCAGATTGGACTCCATCTGCCAGGGTACCTTGAGGCCCACCAGAACGAGTACCGTTCCCTCGGCGGCAGCCAAGTCGATCACTTCAGAGGGAATCTTGGGAATCGGCTGCGCCATTGTCGCAGTCGCGGTGAAGAGCAGCATGGCGGCGCCCAAACCCATCGCTCTCGGGTAACCTAAATTAGTTATTTTCATTTTTGCGTCCATCACTCAGTCAGTTGGATGAACCATGTTGGGGGGGGTGAGAAGCGATGCCGTACTTGCTCTGAAAAACATCCTAAACCTTTTTACTATCGACTGTCTAGAGCTTTGTGGAGGCGAAAACTTTCGACCAAAGTGTGGTTGTTTCAGCGGCGGTATGATAAGGACGGCGATAAGGAGAGATTAAATGGAAGAGTTGACCAAGCGGTTATTCATCGGCATCAAGATTACCAAGGCGCTGCAGGATGATTTGGATAGTCCGGCGCCTGGCACGAAACACTATTTCGAGGGCAGCAACAACGATTATCTGCAAATTATCAACTTGCACGACGAGAAATTCATTGGCCGGTATGTCAAAGACGGATTTCCGGCCGCCAACATCGGAGATGTCAGCCGCAACGTCTGCAGCATTGTCAAACTAATCGCCCGTGGCCGCCGCATCGAAGAGCACGAAGTTCATATCTACTCTTGTTAAGCAAGGCGTGTAAGCCGGGTTCGGCGGATCGGCCTTGTCTGCGCCGCTGGCGCGGCTCGCACGCACTCCGGTTTCTTAAAATCTGACCTTCCGAAAACGATGCAAACTCTCCAAGTTACACTCTGGATGTATGCGTCGGCGCTCAAGCGCTCGTGGGAGTGCGTGCGCAAGAATTGGGTGGTGAGCTTCGCGCCGATCGCTTACGGCATTATTTTGGCTGTAATCGCGTCGCTGGTGGCGCCGCTCGGCATCGCCGGCGGATTGCTGTTCTCGCTCGCCAGCCAGGCGTGCGTCAGCTCCGGGCTTTTTTTGATCAAAAATTTAATCGACGCCAATACGGCCGACTTCAATGATTTTCTCAATGGCTTTACCGTCTATCTATGGGAATTGCTCTTCATCACGTTCATTATATGGATACCCATGCGCGTGGCCGCCGTGGCATTGGCAACCGTCCCGAACGGCGCGTTGATTTATTTTTTGATCAAGCTGGTGCTGTACATCGTGCTCAATCCGGTGCCCGAGTTCATCTACCAGACTCGGACCACAGGGCTCGAACTGATCAGCGCCAGTTATAATTTCATCGTGGAGAACTGGCTCGAGTGGCTGTTTCCCAACATTCTGTTGGCGGTCGCCGGTTATTTCTTACTGGCGGTGATCGAGCCGCTGTTGTTCGGCTTACCGGGTTTCCTGTATTTTTTTATCTATTCATTCATCGTCGGGCTCGGCCTCACGTATTTCATGACCTTTCGAGGTTTTTTATTTGCGGAACTGCTCGGCACAACCCGCCGCAGCCGGCTCTATCGCTACAAGGCGCAGAGCTGACGGCCGGCCGATTGCGCCAGTAAACTTGACCTGCCGGGTCACTTATGGTGTTTTGATGGAATGCCCGCCTCAGGCACTATGAAGATTACCAGCATCAAGGGGTTTGCCGATATCTTGCCCGGCGAAGTTGAGCTGTGGCAAACGATTGAAGCCGCGGCACGGCAAGTCTTTAGCGCTTATCACTTCTCGGAAATCCGCATTCCGATTTTGGAAAAGACCGAGCTGTTTAGCCGCTCCATCGGCGAGACCACCGACATCGTCGAGAAAGAAATGTATACCTTCGAGGATCGCGACAACCGAGACATGGACTCTTTGGAATCGACCAAGCTCACGCTGCGACCGGAGGGCACGGCGGGGGTCGTGCGCGCTTATATCGAAGCAGAGATGTTTAAAACTGAGCCGGTGCGAAAGCTCTACTACATGGGGCCGATGTTTCGGCGCGAGCGGCCGCAAAAGGGCCGGATGCGCCAGTTCCATCAGATCGGCGCCGAAGCGCTCGGGCGCGGCGATCCGTTGATCGACGCCGAGATTTTGCTTCTGCTCAATGACTTTTTTCAGGCTCTGGGTCTAACCGAGCCGTCTCTGCAAATCAACTCGCTCGGTTGCGCCGAATGCCGGCCCAAGTATCGTGAAGCTCTTCTGGCCTTTTTGAAACAGCGGCAAGATTCACTTTGCCAGAATTGCCGTCGCCGCATGGAGCGCAATCCGTTGCGCGCTCTTGATTGCAAAGAGCCCGGCTGCATTCAGGCAACCCAAGACGCGCCGTCGATCCTCGACTCGCTTTGCGCCAATTGCCGCGAGCATTTCGCCACCGTGCAGCGCTTGTTAGGCGAGACCCAGGTGGACTTCAGTCTCAACCCGCGCATGGTTCGCGGCCTCGACTACTATTGCCGCACGACCTTCGAATGGACAACGGCGAGGTTGGGGGCGCAGAGTGCGGTGGCGGCGGGCGGGCGCTATGACGGCTTGGTGCAAGAGCTCGGCGGTCCGGCGATTCCCGGCGTCGGCTTCGCAGTCGGCATCGAGCGCGTCGCCATGCTTGTCAAAATGCAGGAGCGGCTGGTAGCCGGAGGCCCGGCGATATACGTTGTCTGGGTCGGCGAGAAGGCGCGCGACTGGGCCTTTCCGGTGGTTCATCGGTTGCGCCAAAATGGCTTGGCGGTGGAGATCGAAGGCGAGACGCGCAGCGTGAAGAGTCAAATGCGCCGGGCTGACAAGCTCAAGGCTGTGTCAGTTTTGATCGTCGGCGACGATGAATTGCATAAAGGCGCGGCGGTGCTGCGCGACATGGCGAGCAAGCAACAGGAAGAAATTACGTTAGATGATCTGGAGACTGTGTTGACGGCGAGGAAGGCAAGTTAATGGCGGCGGAGCGGGCTTTTAGCGATCAGCTGGGCGATTGGAAGCGCAGTTCGTATTGCGGCCAACCGCGGGCGAGCGCGGTTGGAAGCGACATGACCTTGGCCGGCTGGGTGCACAGCCGGCGTGACCACGGCGGGGTCATTTTTGTCGATCTGCGCGATCGCAGCGGCATTTGCCAAGTCGTTTTCCGTCCGGAAGTCGATCCGGTCTCGCACGAGAAGGCCAAACAGCTTCGCGCCGAGGATGTCATCGCGGTGCGCGGCACATTATCAAAACGATCGCCCGAAAACATCAATCCGGAGCTCGCCACCGGCGAGGTCGAATTGGTTTGCCAAGAGCTGCGCTTGTTAAACGCGTCGGCGGTGCCGCCGTTTCCCATCGAGGATGAGACCGACGCCAACGAGAATACCCGGCTTAAATATCGCTATCTCGACTTGCGCCGGCCGCAGAGCCTCAGTCATTTGTTACTGCGTTACCGCATGACCAAGCTGATTCGGGATTATCTCGACGGCCTCGGCTTCATCGACGTCGAAACGCCGGTCTTAACCAAAAGCACGCCGGAGGGCGCGCGGGATTATCTCGTTCCCAGCCGGATCTATCACGGCAAATACTACGCGCTGCCCCAGTCGCCGCAGCTCTTCAAGCAGATCCTGATGGTCGGCGGGCTCGACCGCTATTTTCAGATCGTCAAATGTTTCCGCGATGAAGATCTGCGCGCCGACCGCCAGCCCGAGTTCACCCAGCTCGACATGGAGTTGTCCTTCGTCCAGCCCGAAGACGTCATGCAGATGGTCGAGGGCATGATCACATTGCTCTTCAAGGAATTGAAAGGCCTCGAGCCCAAGCGGCCGTTCCAGCGATTAACCTACCAAGAGGCGATGAACCGCTTCGGCTCCGATAAACCGGACATGCGCTTTGGGTTGGAAATCCGCGATTTCACCACGGCGTTGCGAAACAGCCAGTTCAAGGTGTTTGCCGGGGCGATAAAAAAAGGCGGCGTGGTCAAAGGCGTACGCGTTCCGAAAGGCGGCGAAATGTCGCGCAAGGACCTGGACGATATGACGCCGTTCGTAGCGACCTTTGGCGCCAAGGGGATCGCCTGGACGAAGATTACCACCGAAGGGTGGCAGTCGCCGATCGCCAAATTTTTGTCGGAGGCCGAGCAGAATGCGATCGAAGGAATCGCCGAAGCGCAAGTGGGTGACGTGATCTTGTTTTCCGCGGACGGCACGAAGATCGTCCACGACGCGCTGGGGAATTTGCGCCTTCACCTGGGAGAAAAACTCGGCCTGATTCCGCAGCGCGAGTACGCGCTGGTTTGGGTGGTCGAATTTCCGCTGATGGAATTCGATCCACAGGAAAAGCGCTACGTCGCCTTGCATCATCCCTTTACTGCGCCACTGGACGAGGACCTGCCGTTGCTCGACAGCGAGCCTGCCAAGGCGCGCTCGAAAGCCTATGATCTGGCGCTCAACGGCATGGAAATCGGCGGCGGCAGCATCCGTATCCACCAAGTCGAGTTACAAAAAAGGATCCTCGGACTGATGGGCATCGGCGCCGAGGAGGCGCAAGCCAAGTTCGGGTTTTTTCTGGAAGCCCTGAGCTTCGGCGCACCGCCGCATGGCGGCATCGCCTTCGGCATCGATCGGCTGGCGATGCTCTTGAGCGGCGCCAAATCGCTGCGCGACGTCATCGCTTTTCCGAAGAGCCAGCGCGCCGTCTGCATGTTGACGGATGCGCCGTCGGCGGTGGAGGCGCGCCAGCTGCGCGAACTTGGGATTCGCGCTTCGTGATCTGAAAAATAGTCACAGAGCGAGAACATGAGTTATTTCATTACTTCCAGATCGTTTCGCATGGTGAAACTATTGGCGCTTTGGTTGTTTTGGGTAACTGCCTGCAGCTTCGGGCCCGGCAACCTGCAGAGCCGCCATTCGGCCGATTTGGAGGCGCGCCGGATCAGGAGGATCGCAGTGGTGCCGCCGAGCGTGCTCGGCAGTCAATCGCAGTCAAAGATTCCGCTCGGAACGACGTCCGGGCCGAAGCAAACCGAGCGTGACGCGCCCGAAATACTGGCGCGGACGATTTACTCCGTGACGGCTGCTATGCCCAATTGGCAAATTGTTTCCGATAGCGAGGTGCGCGAAGTGGCTCAGACGCTGCCGCCGGCCAGCGAAACGATTCGCCTCAGGCAGATCGGCCAGATGGTTTACGCCGATGCGGTGATCACCGGCAGGATGCAGCGCTTTCGAGAGAGAGTGGGCGATGAGTGGGGCGCGAAAAGCCCGGCTTCCGTCGCCTTTGTCTTGGAGCTCGTGGATATGCGCCGAGGTGACGTGATCTGGTCGGCCCGATTCGATGAAACGCAAAAATCATTGAGCGAAAACATTTTCGCGATCGGCGATATCCGGCAACGCGGCGTACGCTGGCTGAGCGCCGAACAGCTCACCCAAGAAGGGGTCAAGAAAGCCATCGGCCAACTGCACCAAATCATCGCGCGCGGGCCCACCTCCTGAGTCAGGCCACAGCCCGCTTTTCCGATCTAGAATTCTGCAGCTGCGCTTGCAACCGCGGCTCGATTTCCAGCGGCTTGGTCAGCCGCTCGCTGACGAGCTTGCCAATGTCGACTAGTTTGCGGAAACTGCCGCGATCGAGCAGAACGTTCTCGCCGTTTTGGAGCACGATCCGAAGAGCGGGCACCGGGAAACTTTGGGCGGCGGTGGAGCCCCCGATGGCAAAGCCGCTGTAGACCTGGTCGACTCCTAGTGCGACCTTGGCGATTTCGTCATAACTCGCCGCGAGCGTGGTACTGCGATACAGGCTCCGGCGGCGCAGCGTCAGTTGCCGTGAGTCGCTGTCGACTTCGATGGTTCGGCGCTGCGTAATCAGAAAAGCCGATATGCCGAACAGAATCAGATTCATTACCGGAAAATACCAAAGCGAACCTGCCGGTCCGACGAACCCGCGCAGGCGCAGCGCTTCGATAATCGGCACCGACACGAATAGCAGCAGCAGCGCGATACCGAGGCAGAGAAAGGCCGGGAAGCGCGCGCCTTGCCAGCGCAACAGGAGCTTGCGCGGTGTTTCTTCCACTGCGTGAAAACCCAGGCGATTGCCGATCGCCTCGAACTGATGCGGATCGCCGATCATGACGGGTGGTTACGCTCGGCTCGCGCGACGGGAAGATGGGGGTTCAATGCTTTGAACTTTTTCTATCGCGGTAAAAATCGCGAAAGCGATATTCTTTTAAGTGAATAAGATTTTGGTAGGAACCGAAGCGTTGCGCCGGATCGTTGACGTCGTCGAGCAAATCCCTGTGCTCGCTCTCGGATTCGAACACGCGAATCTTTTTGTAGGTCGTCGACCGTTCCGCCGGTATCCGGCTCATGTCGCGAATCAGGCCGCGGAACTGCGACGGTTTCATGAGCTGGCCGTGTGAAGCTCCCGCTGCCGTGGAAATACTCTCGTTGATCAACGTGCCGCCGAAATCGTTGGCGCCTGCCAGCAGCGCGATTTGAGAAAGTTTCGGACCTTCCTTCACCCAGGAAACTTGCAGGTTAGCAATATAATTATTCAGCATCAGGCGCGCCACCGCGTACATTTTCATCACTTCGGCGCCGCTCGGGCCGTGGCGCAGCCCGGGGAGGGGGTTGCGATGAAACATCGGCGCTTCTTCATAGATGAAACTTAGCGGCACGAACTCGGTGATGCCGCCCGTGCGTTGTTGAATTTGCCGCAAGATGTCCAGATGAACGGCTTTGTCACGCGAGCTTTCGATATGGCCATACATGATCGTCGATGTCGTCGGAATTTTCAGTTCATGCGCGGTTTGAATGAGCTCGATCCATTGCGCCGTCCCGATTCGGCCGGGCGATACTTGCTGGCGTATTCCGTCGACCAGCACTTCCGCCGAAGTCCCGGGTAAACTGCCCACGCCCGCGTCTTTGAGGGCCAATAGATAATCACGAATGCTAACACCGGCGAGGCTTGAGCCGTAGAGCACTTCCTCGGGTGAAAAGCCATGTATATGGATATCGGGCAAAGCGTCTTTCAGAGCCCGGCAGAGATTGACGTATTGCCAGCCATCCATGCCCGGCGCCAGGCCGGCCTGCACGCAAACTTCGGTGGCTCCTAATTCATGGGCTTCGCGGGCGCGCCGGATAATTTCCTCGTTGGGAAGAAAATAGCCTTCCTCGGCCAAATGACCGCGGCTGAAAGCGCAAAAGCCGCAGGCCTTGACGCAGACGTTGGTGAAGTTGATGTTGCGATTGATCACGTAGGTGACCACGTCGCCGACGGTACGGGCGCGCAGGTGATCGGCCGCGGCGATCATGGTTAACAGATCCGAACCCTCGGCATCGAACAGGTTCGTCGCTTCGTCGACGCTGAGGTCCTGACCGGACAAGGCGCGATCCAAGATGGCCGCCGTGCGCGACCCAGTCATCGAGAGTTGTCGTTCCAGCGTGCTCTGCAAGTGAGGAAAATTCATGGCGCGACTCTAACGTTTCGCAAGAGTAAACTCAACGACGACGCTTCAATCGTCGCGCGGCGGGCGCAGCCAATAGCGGGCAAATTCCTGGAGGAACGACAACGTCGACAGGTCGCGCATGCGGTCGAGGTAGACCTTGCCGTTCAGGTGGTCGAACTCATGTTGGATGACACGCGCATGAAAATCGTTGGCGACGAAATCCAGCTCTTTGCCGTTGCGGTCCCATGCCTCCACCCGGATGCGCTTGTAGCGCGCCACTCTGCCGCGCAAATCCGGGATGCTTAAGCATCCCTCCCAATCTTCTTCGGTCTCTTCGGAAAGAGGTGTGATCTTGGGATTGACCAGCACCGTCAGCGGCACGTGCGGCTTGCTCGGATAGCGCGGGTTATCCGCCACTTCCAATACCACAAGCTGCTTCGATTCGTGCACTTGATCGGCCGCGAGACCGACGCCGTCGTATTCGTTCATGGTTTCGATCATGTCGTCGATGAATTTCTGCATCGACGCCGATTGCAGCTCGCGCTGCGTCAGGTTGCCGGTAACTTTGCGCAACACCGGGTGGCCGAGACGCGTGACTTTAAGTATCGACATAATGAAATTTTCTAGCACAGGGCTTTGCGTGGAGAAAGAGTCGGACGCCGCTACCTTGACAATGAAGACCTAAGGAGTCTATATTCAAAGTAAGCGAAGATGGCGAAAAAGCACAAAGAAAGAAGCGAGCGCAGCTCATTGATGAACGTGGGTAGGCGGGTCGACTACGCGGTGCGCGCCTTATCTTATTTGGCCGGACAGCCGGAAGGTAAGATCGTCAGCCGCGCCGATATCGAGAAGAGCCAGGATATTCCTTCCTTCTATCTGTCGAAAATCATGAAAGACCTGGTCGTCGGCGGTCTGGTGCAGTCGCACATCGGCTCTAAAGGCGGTTTTACTTTGGCCAAGGGCGCGAGCGCCATCTCAATTAAAGACGTTTACGAAACCGTCGAGCGGCCGCTGGTCTTGATGGAATGTCTCGAGAAAGGCGTTCGCTATTGTTCGTTCTGCGCAGTGTGTATGCAAAAAACGGTTTGGGAAAAGGCGCAGGAGGTGCTGACGCAGTATCTCGCCGGTGTGACGATCGCGGAAATTGCCGATCACCACGGCCTTAAGGAACGGCTGGTTAGGATGCCGCTTCAGAAGGCTATCTAAAAGGGGGTGTAAAGGGATCATTATGTTGGATATTCGCGGGCTCAGGGCGACGGCGGGGAGCAAAGAAATACTTCGCGGCATCGATCTTAGGGTCGGCGCCGGGGAAGTGCACGCCATTATGGGGCCGAATGGTTCGGGGAAGAGTACCCTGGCGCACGTGCTGGCCGGCCGGGAAGGTTACCAAGTGATTGGCGGCGAAGTGACCTACCAAGGCCAGGATCTTTTAGCGATGAGCCCGGAGAGCCGCGCGCGCGAAGGGATCTTTCTCGCGTTTCAATACCCGGTTGAAATTCCCGGAGTCAGCACCACTTACTTTCTCAAGGCTGCGCTCAATGCGGTGCGCAAACACCGCGGTTTGGATGAGCTCGATGCCATGGAGTTTCTCGCGCTCATTAAAGACAAGGTGAAACTCGTCGAGATGGATCAGGCGCTCATCAACCGGCCTCTCAACGAAGGTTTTTCCGGCGGCGAGAAGAAGCGTAATGAGATTTTGCAGATGGCGGTTTTGGATCCGACGCTGGCGCTGCTCGATGAGACCGATTCGGGTCTGGATATCGACGCCTTGCGCATCGTCGCCGGCGGCGTCAACGCGCTGCGCGGTCAAGATCGCGCTATGATCGTGATTACGCACTACCAGCGTCTACTGGATTACATCGTTCCCGACTTTATCCACGTTCTTTACGATGGACGGATCGTCAAATCCGGCACCAAAGAGCTGGCGCTCGAATTGGAAAGCAAAGGCTACGATTGGATCAAGAGCGAAGCCGCTACGGTTCATTGAAGCACTGGCGTTAAACATTACGGTTAGATTCGAAAAAGAACATGTCTGTGACAGAAAGCACAGGGCGATTTATCGCGGCCTTTGACGCGCAGCGCTCAGCACGGAAAGACGGCGCTCCGTTGTGGCTCCAGGAGCTGCATCAAGCCGGCATGGCGAGTTTTACGGAGCTGGGCTTTCCAACCACCAAGAATGAAGAATGGAAGTACACGAACGTCGAGCCGGCCGTTTCGCTGCCGTTCGGTCAAGTCAACGGCGAAGCCAAAAGCTTCGCCACGGCGGAGATTCTCTCCAACGCCTTGGCGGAAAACGACGGGCCGCGTTTGGTTTTTCTAAATGGAATTTTTGCGCCGGAGTTGTCTTCCACCCGGGGCTTGCCGGGCGGCGTGCGCTTGGCGAGTTTGGCCGAGCGGAGTGCCCAGGGCGACGCTCTTTTGGCATCGCAGATCGGACGTTACGCCAACCACAAGCGCAACGCTTTCGTCGCGCTCAACACGGCGTTCATGGGCGACGGCGCAGTCGTCGTCATTCCGCCCGGCTGTCGGTTAACGCAACCGATTTATCTAGTTTACGCATCCGGCGCGATGGCACGACCGATCGTGTCCTATCCGCGCACGTTGATTTTGTTGGGAGCCGACAGCGAGGTCAAAATCGTCGAGAGTTATGCCGCCGCAAACGGCGGAAAATATTTCTGTAATGCCGTGACCGAGTTGATCGCCGAAGGCGATTCCATAGCGCACCATTATCGCTTGCAAAGAGAGGGCGAGGCGGCCTTTCACATGGGCACTTTGGCGGCGCATTTAGGACGAGGCTCTCATTTGACCGCTCACGCCGTGACTTTGAGCGGCGCGCTGGTGCGCAACAACGTTCACGTATCGCTCAACGGCGAAGGTGCCGAATGCGTGCTGAACGGCCTGTATCTCGGCGATGGCAAGCAGCACATCGATAACTTTACCGAAATCGAACATGCCCGACCGAGAGCAACGAGCTTGGAACTTTACAAAGGCATACTCGACGGCGCGGCCCATGGGGTTTTTAACGGCAAGATCGTCGTGCACAAGGATGCCCAGAAATCCGATGCCCGCCAGACCAATAGAAATCTGCTATTGTCGGCGGACGCCGTGGTGAACACCAAGCCACAGCTCGAGATTTACGCCGATGATGTCAAGTGCAGCCACGGCTCCACCATCGGCCAATTGGATCCCGATGCCTTATTCTATCTGCGCTCGCGCGGGCTCGGGCCCGACGAAGCGCGAAGTCTTTTGTGTTTTGCTTTTGCGAGCGACATCGTCGGGCGCATTAAAATCGGCTCTCTGCGCCGGCGGCTCGATGATTATCTGGTGGCAAAGTTTCGCAGGATGTGAGTTTGTTCATGAAGGCCTTTTCTCAAAAAGCCGATTCGGCGCCAGGCAAGGGCTTCGATGTCGCGCGCATCCGCGCCGATTTTCCGATTCTCGCACAGAAAATCCGCGGCAAGCCGTTGGTGTATTTAGATAACGGCGCGACCAGTCAGAAGCCGCAGGCGGTGATTGACGCGCTCGATCATTACTACAGCGCGGAAAATTCCAATATTCACCGCGGCGTGCATTCGTTGAGCGAGCGCGCCACGGCGGCCTATGAAGGGGCGCGCGAAAAAGTGCGCGGCTTCATCAACGCGGAATCGGACAAGGAAATTATTTTCGTGCGCGGCACGACGGAAGCAATCAATGTGGTGGCGCAAAGCTACGGCCGCAGTTTTTTAAAGGCCGGCGACGAAATCGTCGTTTCGGCGATGGAGCATCACTCCAATATTGTGCCTTGGCAGATGGTCTGCGAGCAGGTCGGCGCGCGGCTGCGCGTGATCCCGATCAATCACGACGGCGAGATCGTCATGGAAGAGTACGGCCGCTTGCTGAACGATCGCACCAAATTCGTCGCGGTGACTCACGTCTCGAATGCGTTGGGAACAATTGTGCCGGTGAAGGAGATCATCACTCTGGCACACCAGCGCGGCGTGCCGGTGCTGCTTGACGGCGCGCAGGCCGTGCCGCATCTCAAAGTGGATGTGCGGGAGTTGGCTTGCGATTTTTACGCGTTCTCGGGCCATAAGATGTTCGGCCCGACCGGCATCGGCGTGCTGTACGGGCGCGGCGAGCTGCTCGAAAAGATGCCGCCCTATCAGGGCGGCGGCGACATGATTAGTTTAGTGACCTTTGAAAAAACCCACTACAACGTATTGCCTTATAAATTCGAGGCTGGCACGCCGAATATTGCAGGCGTTATTGGCTTGGGCGCGGCGGTCGATTACTTACAAGGTCTCGATTGGGAACAGGTGGCCGCGCATGAACATAAGTTACTGGTGCGCGGCACCGAAGCGCTGTCAGAAATCGTGCCGTTGAGAATTATCGGTACGGCCAAGGAAAAGGCTGGCGTGCTGTCGTTTGTCTTGGATCACGTGCATGCCCACGACGTCGGGACGATTCTCGACCAGGAAGGCGTCGCGGTGCGCACCGGGCATCATTGCGCCATGCCGGTGATGCAGCGCTTCGGCGTGCCGGCGACCACGCGCGCCTCGTTCGCTTTTTATAATGCGGTGGAAGAAATCGATGCGTTGGTCAGAGCCATCCATCGGGTTTTAAAGGTGTTTGGCTGATGTCGGATCTGGACGATCTCTACCAAGAAGTCATTCTCGACCATAATAAAAGCCCGCGGAACTATCGGGCGATGGCCGATGCCAACCGTAAGGGAGAGGGTTATAATCCGCTCTGTGGCGACCATGTTGCGGTGTTTCTACGGCTCGAAAACGGCGTGATTCAAGACATTAGCTTCCAGGGCTCGGGCTGCGCGATCTCCAAAGCTTCAGCGTCAATGATGACCGCCGAGCTTAAGGGCAAAAGCGAGGCCGCTGCTCACGAATTGTTTGATAGCGTGCATAGGATGTTGACCGGCGAAGCCGACGGAGCTGGCGGTGCCGACAAAGTCGGCAAGCTCACGATTCTTTCGGGAGTCTGCAAGTTTCCCGCGCGGGTCAAGTGCGCGAGCCTGGCGTGGCATACGGTCAACGCGGCGCTGGCGGGAGATGCCAGTCCGGCGACGACGGAATGATTAGACAAGTTTCCCAAAAAGGAGCCTGGCGGGTATGACGGATGAAAAACCGATCGTGCTCAAGCGCGACTGTGCAGCGATCATGATCCCGAGCGGTGAAAAGGTGACGCTAACCGCCGGCTCAACCGTGTGGCTCACCCAGGCGCTCGGCGGCGGTTTTACGTTGATGACCGATCACGGTTATATGGTGCGGATCGACGGCGCGGATGCCGAGGTGCTCGGCATTACGGCGAGCGATTTTGCGGCTTACGGCGATGCCGCCGGCACTGATGAACCCGTCGAGGAGCGCGTGTGGAATCAATTGCGCTCCTGTTTCGACCCCGAGATTCCGGTCAATATCGTCGACCTGGGTCTGGTCTACGATTGCCGCGCTGAAGCGCTCACCGGGGGCGGCTACAAGGCCACCGTGCGGTTTACATTGACCGCGCAAGGTTGCGGCATGGGCCAGTTCTTGAAGGCAGATATCAGAAAAAAATTGCTCGCGGTCCCCGGCGTGCGTGAAGCCGATGTCGAGTTGGTGTGGGATCCGCCGTGGAATCAAAGCAGGATTTCGCCCAAGGCCAAACATCAGCTGGGCATCGAGTAAAGGATCTCTTTGAAAAGCAGTGATCTATGGAGAGTATCAACGAAACAATTATTGAAGCCCAGGTCGTCGAGGCGCTACGGACTTGCTTCGATCCGGAAATTCCTGTGAACATCTACGAGATGGGGTTGATTTACGACTTAAAGGTAAGCGCCGATGGCGCGGTGACGATCCAAATGACACTGACGTCGCCTCATTGTCCTGCCGTGCAGTCATTGCCGGCCGAAATCGAGAGCAAGGTCCGAGCTGTATCAGGGGTGAGTGATGCAAAAATTAACCTGGTCTGGGAGCCGCCCTGGGATCCGAGCAAGATGTCGGAAGCGGCGCGCCTGCAGCTTGGAATGATGTGAGGCACTGGCGCGATGTGGAAAGTTTCTCCGTGCATTAACCCGCCGGCGGTTTGATCACCGAGTTCTATCTTATTTTCATGGGCCAGAGTTTATTTGACAAATTGGGCGGCGAGAGCCGGCTGCGCGAAATCATCGACACCTTCGTCGATCGCGTCTTCGCCGATCGCATGATCGGATTTTTTTTTCGCGATGCCGACCGCCGCCGTATCAAAGAATTAGAATTTCAGCTCGCCGCCGGTGTTCTCGGTGCCGATATCGAATACCAAGGTCGGCCGCTCGACAAAGTTCACGCGAACCATCCAATCATGGGCGGACATTTTGCTCGCCGTCGCCAGATTCTTAGCGAGACGTTGGATTTTTTTGAAGTGCCGGATGAAATTAAATCGGCTATACTTCACCACACGGATGCGTTACGACCGCTGATCACTCCCGAAGCCGGTTCCGAGTGCGATCCCAATGCCGTGCGGGAGCGGATGAACAGGGGGTAACTATAGAAAAACTCTGATTATTCATTAACCGGGCAATTGTCGGCTGCAAAACATTGTGCTAAGAGTGAGTTACGCCGAAGGTTGTCATCAAGGATTTGCGTGAAACTGGCCGACCTCTATGCCCGATCTGGGTTGACCCTCTCGGTTGAGTTCTTTCCTCCAAAGACGGAAAAGGGCGAGGAAAACCTCTTTAGCGAAATTGCAGTCATCAAGAGGCTCAATCCTGGCTTTTGTTCTGTCACGTACGGGGCGGGCGGAAGCACGCGCGATAAAACCGTAAGTTTGGTTGAATCCATTCACAGTGAATGCGGCCTGGAGGTCATGTGTCACCTAACCGTGGTCGGCCAATCAAAGATGGATGCTCGCGCGATTCTCGCCCGGCTCAAGGAAAAGGGCATTGAAAACGTGCTGGCGCTCGGCGGCGATCCGCCCCAGGGTATGAGCGATTGGCGCCCTCATCCCGATGGTTTTCATCATGCCATCGAGCTGGTGCGCGAGGCCGTGGGCTTTCGATGTTTTTCCGTTGCAGTTGCCGGTTTTCCTGAGTGTCATCCGCGCGCCATGAGCCGGGAGGCCGATCTACGATTTCTCAGGGAAAAGGTCGACGCTGGCGCGGTCGCGGTGATTACTCAATTGTTTTTTGACAATGACGATTACTTTCGCTTTGTCGAAGATCTCAGGAAACTCGGCGTGGCGGTTCCGATCGTGCCGGGAGTGTTGCCGATTCTATCGGCGCCGCAGGTGCGTCGGTTCACCGCGCTATGCTGCTCGAAGATTCCGCGAAAGTTGGAAAAAGAATTGGCGAAGGTCGAGAACGACGACGGCGCGGCGGTGGAGATGGGCATCGACTACGCGTCGCGCCAGTGCGAGCAATTGATAAAGTTCGGCGTGGCTGGAGTGCATTTCTATTCACTCAATAAATCCTACTCCGTGCAAGCGATCTGCAAGAATCTCGGTTTGTAATCCTTTCCCGGTTTCACCGTCTAAGTTAAAGAGTGTCAGATGACGCGGGCGAGAATGTGAGCATGTGATGGTTGAAAACGCTCCGATTCCCGGCGAAGAGAGCAGCGAACAAGTCGAAGTTCGCAAGCACAAGCTCGAGAAACTGAAAGCGGCCGGGGCCTCGGTTTATCCGAACGACTTTAAACCCAATTGTTCGGCGTCGGCGATTGTCGCTAGTTTTGCCGCGGCGAGCGACGAAGGTCTCGCAGCGGCGCCGCAGGACATGAGAATGGCGGGACGGATCATGGCGACCCGCCGCATGGGCAAGGCCTCGTTTTTTCATTTACAGGACCGCCGCGCGCGCCTGCAGGTTTATATCCAACAGAACGCCGTCGGCGAAGCGATGTACAGTTTGTTCCGCGGCTTGGATGTGGGCGATATCGTCGGCGTCGAAGGCCATCTATTTCGCACCCGAACCAAGGAGCTGACGCTCGAAGCCCATGAGATTCGCCTTCTCAGCAAGTGCCTGCGCCCTTTGCCGGAGAAGTGGCACGGCCTGGCGGACGTGGAGGCGCGCTACCGCCGGCGCTACCTCGACCTCATGGTCAATCCCGAAGTGCGCCAGGTATTTGAGAAGCGCTCCAAGATCGTTCGATCAGTCCGGCGCTTTTTTGAAGAGCGCGATTTTCTCGAAGTCGAGACGCCGATGATGCAGGCGATTCCCGGCGGCGCGGCGGCGCGGCCGTTCATCACGCACCATAATTCGCTCGACATGGAGCTTTATTTGCGCGTGGCGCCGGAGTTGTTTCTAAAGCGGCTGCTGGTCGGTGGTTTCGAGCGAGTCTTCGAGCTCAATCGAAACTTTCGTAACGAAGGCATCTCGGTGCGGCACAACCCCGAGTTTACTATGGTTGAGTTTTACCAGGCCTACGCGACCTTTGATGATCTGATGGAGCTTACCGAGGATCTTTTCACCACGCTGGCGCGTGAACTCTGTGGCGGCTTACAAATCAGCTACGGCGATCACGCGATCGATCTCACGCCGCCATGGCGCCGCTGGTCGATCGGCGAAGCCATCATCGCGCATGGCGGCGCGAGTGAGGAGGAAGTCGGCAGTTTGGCAGGACTGCGGCAATTTTGCACGCGCAAGCAATTGCACATCGACTTGAGTGCGTCCTACGGAAATGTTTTGGTGGAAGCCTTTGAAAAAGCCGCCGAGGCGCGGCTGATCCAGCCGACGTTTATCACCGGCTATCCGATCGAGGTGTCGCCCCTGGCACGCAAGAACGAAAACAATCCGGCGAGGGTCGACCGCTTCGAGCTTTATATTGGGGGGCGCGAGCTCGCCAACGCGTTCTCCGAGCTCAACGATCCGGCGGACCAACGACAACGCTTTTTGGAGCAAATGGAAGCGCGCCAAGCCGGCGACGACACCGCCAACCCGATCGATGACGATTACGTGCGCGCGCTCGAGTACGGCATGCCGCCGGCTGCCGGGGAGGGGATCGGCATCGACCGGCTGGTGATGCTGTTCACCAACTCGCCGTCGATTCGCGACGTGATTCTTTTCCCGTTGCTTCGTCCGCAGCGCTCATAAGGAATGTTCTCATTCGAATGAAATACGAATTATTCATCGGCCTGCGTTACCTGCAGGCGCGCCGGCGCGAAACCTTCATTTCGCTGATCACGGTGATCTCTGTGCTCGGCGTCATGATCGGGGTGATGACGTTGAATGTCGTCATGGCGGTGATGAGCGGCTTCGAGGAAACGCTGCGCGACCGCTTGCTCGGCATCAACGCCCATATCGCAATCGTCAGATCGGGCGAGCCCATGCAGGATTACGAAAAAGTCATCGAGCAGGTGAAGAAGGACGACGCCGTCGCGGCCGCTTCACCGACGATCTACGGGCAGGTGATGTTGACGGCGGGCTCGCGCGTCTCCGGCGTCGTTGTTCGCGGCGTCGACCCGGACCGGGTGAACAACGTGGTCAATGTCCAAAGGTATGTTAAAGAAGGCAGCTTAGCCGGACTCAAGGCTCAACATCCGATCGCCGTCGAGGACCGCACGGTGCTTCTTCCCGGTATCATCTTGGGCGAGCGTTTGGCCAACCAGCTCGGCGTCTTCCAAGGCAGTCCGGTGCAAGTGGTGTCTCCCTTAGGAAGCCCGACAGCTATTGGCGTAATCCCAAAAGTGCGCCGCTTCGTGGTC
Organism: Binatia bacterium; assembly: GCA_050735675.1. Lineage (GTDB taxonomy): Bacteria > Desulfobacterota > Binatia > UBA9968 > UBA9968 > DP-20. Next base: position 17,880 of record JBOHVN010000267.1, read on the forward strand.
GCCGGAGTGCTACGGACCGGGATGAGTGAAATCGATTCGACTTTGGTCTTCATGGGGCTATCCGAGGCACAAAAGTTTTTCGAGCTGGGCGACGCCGTGACCAATATCGAACTGCGTGTCAGCGACGTGAACCAGTCGCGCGAGGTGGCGGACCGCCTCCAGCGGCAACTTGGCTTTCCTTACTTTGCTGAAGATTGGACCAGGCTCTGGCCCAATTTATTCTCGGCGTTGGAATTGGAAAAGACGGTCTATTTCTTAGTGCTCTTGCTGATGGTGCTGATTGGCGCCTTCAATATCGTCTCCACACTGGTGATGGTCGTGATGGAGAAGAAGAAGGATGTCGCGATCCTTCGTTCCATGGGCGCCACCCAGCAGAGTATTCGACGGATCTTTTTGCTCAAGGGATGTCTGATCGGCATCGTTGGTACGCTTTCGGGGGTTATCCTGGGATTGCTCGTTTGCGGTTTGATTTCGCAGTACCAATTCAAACTACCCGACGGCGTGTTTCTTATTTCGACCGTGCCGGTGCGAGTCTATATAAGCAATTTTGTCCTGGTGGCCTGCGCCTCCTTCGTCGTCTGTTTGTTGGCGAGCATTTACCCAGCGCGCCAAGCGGCCAAGCTCGATCCGGTTGAAATCATCCGCTATGAATAATCTGCTATCGGTGCGCGGCTTACATAAATCGTTTTTCGAAGGCGGCGCCGAGATTCATGTCTTGCGCGGGTTGAATTTGGATTTGGCCGAGGGTGAGCGTTTGGCGATCGTCGGCGAGTCGGGGGTTGGCAAGAGTACGCTACTCCACGTGCTGGGCACCCTCGATCGGCCTACCAGCGGCAAGATCTTCTATGCCGGCCATGAGCTTCCGTTGAATGACGAGACGGCGTTGTGCCAGTTTCGCAATCGCGAGCTCGGCTTTGTTTTTCAATTTCATTATCTTTTGCCCGATTTTTCCGCGCTGGAAAACGTCATGCTTCCGGCGTTAATTCAGGGCATGGAAGCGAATCGAGCGCGAGGGGAGGCGGAGCAGCTGCTCGCGCTGGTCGGGTTGAAAGATCGCATGAGCCACCGACCGGGTAAGCTTTCGGGGGGAGAGCAGCAAAGGGTGGCCGTCGCTCGCGCGGTCATTTTAAAACCTCGATTAGTGCTGGCCGATGAACCCACCGGTTCTCTGGACTTGCGTATTGGCGAGGAGGTCCAGGATCTGCTATTTCGCCTCAATGAAGAGAACCGGATCGCGTTGATCGTGGCTACGCATAATCGCGAATTCGCCGACAAAATCGGCCGCCGCGCCGAACTAAAAGACGGCGAACTCATGTTGGGCTAGCGGCCAGGGGGAGAAATTCGTCTTTACAAAACTGTCCGGGTTTGCTAAATAAGTAGAAAAATTGGCACTTTTAGCGCAGTTCTTACATTCGCCAATGAAGCTCAGCCATGCCAGAAAACCCCTCCCGGGTTTGTGTGTTGCCTTATTGGCATTTCTACTGAGTGCGGGTCTTGCCGGTAAATCCTGGGGCCAGGAAAAAGTTACACTCAAAGACGTAAAGATTTCCGGTAATTTACGCGTCGAAGACGACGGCATTCGATTGCATTTGAAAAGCCGCCCGGGTGACCTTTTCAATGCGGCGACGGTTGAACAGGATGTCAAGGCGATCTATCGGATGGGCTTTTTCGATAATGTCCACGCCGAACTCTCGCCGGACGGCGTCCTGACCTACGCCGTTAAAGAGAAGCCGTACGTTCGCGAGCTGAAGATTCAAGGCGCCTCGCAAGTGTCGCGGGAAAAAGTGGAAGCGGCGCTCGGCATCGGGCAGCGCACTATCCTCGATCGGGCTAAGGTCGCCGAAGGCGTCGATAAGGTACGAAAGCTTTACAATGAGCAGGGTTATGTCAACGCCGCTGTCGAGTATTCCGTGACGGTCGAAGCCAATAATCAGGCCGTGGTCACCCTGGACATCATCGAGGGCGGCCGCCTGCTCATCAAGAAAGTTTCTTTTGAAGGGAACAAGGCTTTCTCGGCCAGCGATCTCCAAAGCCAAATCGCCACGAAAGAAGAATGGATTTTCTCCTTCATCACCAATCGCGGCGTGCTCGATCGCGATATGCTGACCAACGATGTGGCGATTCTTTCCAACCACTACAACGATCATGGCTATGTCGAGCACAAAATCGACGAGCCGGCGGTTTTACGCGCGCGCGACGGGTTGGAAGTGGTCTTCCGCATCCACGAAGGTCCGCAGTACCGCGTCGGCAAAGTCGAAATCGGCGGCGACTTGATTCAGGACGGCAGACAGATGCTCAAGTCGGTGAAATTGACGACCGGTCAGATTTTCCGTGGCAGCCGACTGCGCGAGGACATTACCACATTATCGGAAATGTATTCGAACAAGGGCTTTGCGTTTGTCCAGGTTGACCCGATTACGAGCGTCGATCCGACCGAAAAGAAAGTTGATGTCGCGCTGGTGATTGCCAAGGGGCCGCCGGTTTATTTCAACCGCGTGCTGGTCGCCGGCAATACCAAGACGCGCGACAAGGTCGTGCGGCGCGAGCTGCTGGCCAACGAGCAAGACCTTTTTGCCGGCACCAAGATCACGCAAAGTCGTAATGCACTGCAACGAACCGGTTATTTTGAGGACGTGCAAATCACGACCAAGAAAACCGAGCAGCCGGACGCCGTCGACGTACTGGTCGACGTCAAAGAAGGGCCCACCGGGACCTTCCAAGTAGGCGCCGGCTACAGCAGCGGCGACGGTTTCCTATTTAACGCTAACATTTCTGAAAAAAATCTAATGGGCCGGGGCCAAGGCGTCAGCGGTAACTTCAGCATCGGTTCGAGCCGCCAGGATTATATTTTCAGCGTCGGCGACCCTTACTTCAACGACACCAAAATGGCCGTGGGTCTAGAAGCTTTCAACATGGAACGTGAGTACACCGACTTTGACGAGCGTAAAATTGGCTTTGGAGTCAATACCAGCTATCCTTTAAAGAATCTAAGGATGCCGTTTTTCGGCCGATCGCGGGCGGAAACCAACCCAGGGTCCGACGAATTGGCGAGCAACGCGCCGTTGACCCTGTGGGACTACATGCGCGGCGGCGTTTCTTACAATCTTACCCATGAAAACATCGACGGAGTTTCCGCTACGGCTCCAGACTCGATCAAGAGTGAGGCAGGAAAGACTTTGACCAGCAGTGTCACTCCGGGCATTACCTACGACAGCCGGGATCATTTCTTTGCTCCCACCGAAGGGACCAAATCAGCGTTCTCGGTGAAAACGGCCGGTCTCGGAGGTGACACTCGGTTTATCAAATCCGACGTGAGCGGGCGCTGGCACTATCCTATTCTTAAGGATCCGAATTGGGGCGGCTCATACGTTCTCGCGCTGGGCGGTGCCTTGGGGTACGGAATCGGTTTCTCCAAAAATAATAATGATGACGGCCGAGACCTTCCCCTTTTCGAGCGCTATTTTCTAGGTGGAATCAATTCGATACGAGGGTTCGCCGAGCGCAGCATAGGCCCGAGAGAACCCTCTGGGTGCGATGCGTCAACACCCCCCGTTTGTACAGGAACAGACGTCATTGGAGGCGACAAATCCTTGGTTTTCAACGCCGAACTTTTGTTTCCGGTCATGGAGCAATATGGCGTCCGAGGCGTCGCGTTCTTCGATATGGGTAATTCCTTCAACGACGGTTTTAGCTTCGGCGACCTCAGACGGTCCGTCGGAGCTGGAGTCAGATGGATGTCGCCTTTCGGGCCCCTGCGGGTCGAGCTCGGATTCCCGCTCAATAAACAGCCTGACGACGATACGTCGGTGCTCGGCTTCTCTATCGGTAGTCAACCCTAAGGCATTTCACTGCCATTCCGTTACTTTAATATTGTTTACTGGAGGTTTCGAGTGAAGTACTGGCTGGTCGTCGGGATGCTGGTCTTGTCTTGTTCTGTGAGCTACGCGCAGGAGCGGATAAAGATCGGCTTTATCGATATTCAACGAGTGATCTCTGAGTCGCAAGCCGGAAAACGAGCGCGGGACCGTTTCCAAAATCAGGTTAAGAAGGCCGAAGCCGATATTCAGAAAGAACGGCAAGATATCGAGCGTTTGAAAAGCGATCTGGACAAGAAGGGCCCGCTGCTCAGGGACGATGAGCGGCGCAACCTTGAGTCCGACTTGCAAAAGCGCTCGGTCAGTCTGCAGCGCAGCATGGCGGATTATCAGCAAGACTTGCGGACAAAGAACAATGAGATGATGTCCGAAATTCTCAAGGAATTGGAAAAGATCGTCAACGAGGTCGGCAAAGCCGATAAGTTCACATTGATTCTTGAGCGCTCGCAGATTCTTTACAGCGACCAGGGAATCGATATTACGAGCAAAGTTATTGAGACTTACAACAGCCGGACGAAAAAGTAAGTGGCGATCACCAAATCACTCAGTGAATTGGCCAACCATGTTGGAGGGAGCGTCCTAGGCGACGGCAGCGTGGTCATTCACAAAGTGGCACCTATCGATGAAGCGGGCCAAGGCGAAATCACTTTTCTCAGCAACCCACGCTATCAAAAATTTTTGGCGCAGTGCAAAGCCAGCGCCGTGATTGTCGGCCACGGCGTCATTGACCAAGCCGATTCGGACGGTCGCATTAACTTTCTGCAAGCCGCCGATCCGTACGTCGCCTTTGCCAAGATTCTCCAACTGTTTTCGCCAGCGCCCAGATTTGACGGCAGGGTCAGCCCGCTCGCTCACGTCGACGACAGCGCGGCGATCGCTGCGGGAGTGACCATTTTCCCGGGCGCGTTCGTGGATCGGCGGGTTCGAATCGGCATTGGCTCCGTGCTTTTGCCGGGGGTATTTCTCGGCGAGGAAGTTCAGATTGGCGCCCATTGTGTGTTACACGCGAATGTCGTGGTCCGGGAAAGGTGCCAGGTCGGTAATCGGGTGATCCTGCACGCCGGAGTGGTCGTCGGCAGCGATGGCTTCGGCTACGCCGGCCGCGGCGAGGCGCGCGTGAAAATCCCTCAAATCGGCATCGTCATCATTGAAGACGATGTCGAGATTGGCTCCAACACGACGATCGATCGGGCGACGCTCGGTAAGACTGTAATCGGACGCGGCGCAAAAATTGATAACCTGGTTCAGATCGCCCACAATGTCGTCATCGGCGAGCACTCCGTAGTCGCCGCCCAGGCCGGGATCGCCGGCAGCACGCAATTGGGAAAGAATGTGACCCTGGCGGGTCAGGTCGGCGTGGTGAATCACATCAAGATCGGCGACGGCGCGACCATAGGTCCGCAATCCGGCGTTCCCAAGTCCGTCCCTGCGGGTGCGATCCTTTCCAGCGGCATCGGCGCGGCGCCGCATCACGAGTGGTTGAAAGTCATGACGCTGCTGCCGCAACTCCCGAAATTGTGGAGCGCCGTACGTCGATTGGAAAAAGTGGTGGCGCGGCTTGTCCCGGATGGCACAAAGGAGACCGAGCGCGATGCTGGACATCAATGAGATCTTCAAGTCGGTTCCGCACCGTTACCCCTTTTTGCTGGTCGATCGGATCGTCGAAATCCACGGCAGTGAGAAGGTGGTCGGTATCAAGAACGTCTCGATCAACGAACATTTCTTTCAAGGTCACTTTCCCGACCGTCCCGTGATGCCAGGAGTGTTGATCTGTGAAGCGATGGCACAAGTCGGTGCCATTTTTGCGCGTAATGCGCGGGGTGGCGCAGCGGATAACAAGGTGTTTGTCCTAACCGGACTCGACAACGTGAAATTCAAGCGCCCGGTGGAGCCGGGTGATCAGTTGCGCATGGAGCTCACTTGCTTAAAACGCCGCGGCTCGTTCTGGAAAATGCAGGGTACCGCCACGGTCGACGGTAAATTGGTCGCGCAGGCCGAAATCTCCGCGATGGAAGTCGAGTTAGGGTAGGGATCGGCTGCGCGCATGGCCCAGGTGCATCCGACCGCGATCGTCGACCCGTGTGCCGAGTTGGACAGCGAAGTGGAGGTCGGCCCTTATAGCGTGATCGGCGCCGGGGTAAGAATTGGGAAACGGACCAAGATCCATTCTCACGCAGCGATCCAGGGACGGACCACGCTGGGCGAGAGCAACGTGGTTTTTCCGTTCGCCACCGTCGGCTCGGCACCTCAGGATCTGAAGTACAACGACGAGCCGAGCGAGCTGACGATCGGCAACCGCAACACCATACGCGAATATGTCTCGCTCAATCCGGGCACCACAGGAGGCGGCATGGTGACCCGAGTGGGCGATCAGAATTTATTGATGATGTACTGCCATATTGCACACGACTGCACTGTCGGCAGCCGCAACGTGATTGCCAATGGTGCGACACTCGGCGGTCATGTCATTATCGAAGACTTCGTCATCGTTGGCGGGCTGGTGGGTATTCATCAATTTGTCCGCATCGGCGCAGGCGCAATCCTGGGCGCCGGGTCGATGGTCTCGAAGGACGTTCCTCCCTACTGCAACGCCACCGGTGATCGAGCGCGGCTGCGCGGCTTGAATCTCGAGGGCCTCAAACGCCGCGGCTTCGACAAAGCGGTGATTGAAATAATTCGCAAGGCTTACCGTATCGCTTTTAACTCCAAGCTTGGAACCGATGACGCTCTCCAGCGGATTCGCCGGGAACTGCCGGCGATTCCCGAGCTCGAAAAATTTGTCGCGTTCATCGCGCAATCACGGCGCGGAGTTTGTCGCTGAACTCAATTATATTCTATAACCCGGCAGCGTCAGCATCCGTTCGGTTGTCTTTGCCGTGAAAAAGCTCGGATTGATCGCAGGCAACGGAAGGTTCCCGCTGATGTTTGCCGAGGAGGCAAAACGCGCCGGATATTCCATCATAGCGGTGGCGCATCGCGGTGAGACGGACGAGGCGATTGCGCAAGCGGCCGATGAAGTTACCTGGGTTTACGTCGGCCAGCTCGGCAAAATTATTCGCGCCTTTCAGAGCTCGGGAGTGACCGAAGCGGTGATGGCGGGCGGCATTCGCAAGATCAAACTGTTCGGCAACTTCCGGCCTGATCTGCGTGGCGCGCGATTTCTAGCAAAGACCAAGAGCAGGGAAGACGACGCTTTATTGCGCGGTATAGCAGATGAGCTGGCGGGCGAAGGCATCCAAATTCTCGAATCGACGCTCTACCTATCCCACATTATTTCAAATGAAGGGGTCTTAACCAAACGGGTGCCGCGCCCGGAAGAATGGGACGATATCAGATTGGGGTTTCAAACGGCGAAAGAAATCGGCCGCCTCGGCATCGGCCAAACCGTGGTCGTGAAAAACCAAGTGATCTTGGCGGTCGAGGCCGTCGAAGGTACCGACGCGGCGATTCAGCGCGGCGGCGCACTGTCCAAGTCTGGCTGCGTTGTGGTCAAAGTGAGCAAGCCGCAGCAAGATCTGCGTTTCGATGTGCCCGCTGTCGGCGTGGATACGGTTCAATGTCTGCACGAAGTCAATGCCGCCGTGCTGGCCGTCGAAGCCGGTAAAACGATTCTTTTGGAGAAAGAAAACTTGCTGCGACAGGCGGATTTCTACGGGATCTCCGTGGTCGGAGTCGAACGTTAGGAACGCAGGACATGGCTGAAGATGTGATTGCGGCCGCCGTCGTCGGCGTCGGTTATCTCGGCAAGTTCCACGCCGAAAAATACGCCGCCTCGCCCAAGGCTAAGCTTGTCGCCGTGGTCGATATCGACGAAGCCCGTGCGCGAGAGATCGGCGAGTCGGTCGGTGCGCCGGTGCTGACGGATTACCGCGCGTTGATCGGGCAGGCACGGTGCGTGAGCATTGCCGTGCCGACGCGGTTTCATTTTCAAGTGGCGCGCGATTTTATCGAGGCCGGCATCGACGTGCTGGTGGAAAAACCGCTCACGGCCGACATCGCCGAAGCGCGGGATTTAGTGGCGGCGGCCGAGTCGAAAAACGTGATCCTCCAGGTCGGTCACCTGGAACGATTCAACCCGGCGATCCGCCGGCTCGAGGGCGTGATCAAAGAGCCCAAGTTCGTCGAATGCCACCGTTTGGCGCCGTTCGTCGAGCGCGGCACCGACGTCGATGTCGTCTTGGATCTGATGATTCACGACATCGACGTGATAGCGAGCTTGGTTCGTTCTCCCGTTGAGCGGGTCGAAGCGGTCGGGGTGGCGGTTCTGACCGATAAGCCGGATATCGCCAATGCGCGGATTAAGTTTGCCGATGGCTGTATCGCCAACGTAACCTCGAGCCGGGTCTCGGTCAAAAGGGAGCGGAAGATACGATTCTTCCAGCCGGACGCGTACATTTCGATCGATTACGATCAGCAGCGCGCCCAGATTTACTACAAGCCGGCGCCCGGGGCAGGGTGGCTCGGCATCCGGGCCGAGAATATCGAAATCAAAGATGGCGACGCCTTGGCGGATGAAATCGATTCCTTTCTGGATTGCGTGCGGACGCGAACGGTGCCTCTGGTGGGCGGAGCCGAGGGCTTGCGCGCCCTCGAGATTGCCTCGATGATCAGCATCCAACTTTGATTTTGACCGGTTGTTTACCGTGGCCGCGCGGCGCAAGGAAATCATGTTGATAGTCGGCGAAGCGTCGGGCGACGCGCACGGCGCCCAACTGGTCGAAGCGCTGCACAAGCGCGACGCGGCTTTGAAGATATACGGAGTTGCCGGAGAACGGCTGCAACGGACCCAGTTCGAGGTGTTGTTCAGCGTCACCGAGCTGACGGGTATGGGATTGGTGGAGCTGGCCGGTAACCTCGGTAATTTGTGGCGCGCGTATTCGGTTTTAAAGCATGCCTTGAAGGAACGCCGGCCAAACCTGCTCGTGCTGATAGATTTTCCGGATTTTAATTTGCGGTTGGCGCGGTTGGCGAAATCATTGCGTATACCGGTACTCTATTACGTGAGCCCGCAAATCTGGGCCTGGCGCAAAGGGCGGGTCCGTCTGATCGCTCGCTGGGTCGATCACATGGCGGTGATCTTTCCCTTCGAGGCGGGGTTTTACCAGCGCCATGGCGTTAAGGTTACGTTCGTCGGCCATCCGTTATTGGAATCGGTGCAAGCCCGCGCGGACCGGGTCGAAACAATGAACCGGATCGGTCTCGACGCGAGCAAGCCGGCGATCGCCCTCCTGCCGGGAAGCCGGCGCGGCGAAGTGAGCCGTCATTTGCCGGTGATGCGCGAAGCGGCGGTTCGCCTGAGCAAGGAGCGAGATATTCAATTTTTTTGCGTGTGCGCGAGCACGATCGACGCGGCGCAGGTCGAATCGGCGCTCGCTCATCCGGCGCTGCGCATACCCGTGGTAAAAAACGACCGCTACGACGCGATTCATGCCGCCGACTTGGTCTGGGCTACTTCCGGCACCGCGACGCTGGAGACCGGCTTGCTGGGCCGGCCCATGATTATCGTTTACCGCCTGTCTTGGCTAACTTTCGTGATCGCGCGCTTGCTTGTGCGCGTCGATCATATCGGCATGGTCAACTTGATTGCTGGCGAAAGGCTCGTGCCGGAGTTGATTCAAGGCGATGTGAATCCGGCACGCATGGCGGCCGAGAGCCGAATTCTGCTCGATGACCCGCAGTTGCGCTCCGCCATAATTGCGAAACTGTCGACCCTGCGCGAGCGCCTCGGCGGGCCCGGAGCGGCGGACCGCGTCGCCGAACTTGCCCTTGCCATGATGGCTTAGGAACTCATTATCCGTGAATCATTATTTTCGACTGCTTGCGTTTCTGAAGCCATACCTGTGGCCGTACTTCAGTTTGGCCATGCTGTGCATGGTTGTCTTCGGCGCGACCGACGGCGCGCTGCCTTTTTTGGTGCAGCGCGTCATCGACGATGTATTTACACTGAAAGATCCAAGCGCCCTCAGCTATTTGCCGGCGGTCATCGTGGCGTTGTTTGCGTTTCGCGGGTTGATGAACTTTGGCCAGAGTTACTTGACCGACTATGTGGGCCTGCGCATCGTCAACGACGTGCGAAACGCGCTCAACCGCCATTTTCAATCGCTGTCAGTTTCGTTCTTTTATCGCCACCCGACCGGCACGCTGATCGCCCGCGTCAACAGCGACGTTCAATTGTTACGCTACGCGATTACGGATGCTTTGGCTTCCTTTATGAAAGATTCGGTCTCCCTGACGGCGTTGATCATCGTCGCCTTTTTGAAGGATTGGGTACTTGCGTCAATAGCGTTTGTCGTTTTTCCCGCTTCCGTGTTGCCGATCATGCGGATGAGCCGGAAGATCAAACGTTTTACCCGGAGCGGTCAAATCAGCACCGGGGCGCTGACGGCGCTATTGCAGGAGAGCATTCAAGGCAACCGTATCGTCAAAGCGTTCGGCATGGAAAACTACGAGGAGCAAAGATTTCAACAGGAGAATTGGCGGCTTTTTAGACGATCGTTGCGCGCCAGCCGGACTCGCGCCATCGTCGCTCCGTCGACGGAATTGGTGGCCTCCATCGGCATCGGCGCGGTGGTTTGGTACGGCGGATGGAGTGTTATCGGCGGCGGCCGCACACAGGGCGAGTTTATGGCCTTCATGGCCGCGATATTTTTGATGTACGGGCCGTTCAAGGGACTGGCTCGAACGTATACCGCCGTTCATCAAGGACTGGCCGGCGCTGAAAGAGTTTTCGAGATCCTCGATGAGATGCCGGCAATTGACGACAAGCCGAATGCGCAAATTGCCCGGCCGTTTTCCAACGGAATCCAGTTCGACAAAGTCGGTTTTGCCTACAAAGAGACCCCGGTGCTGAAAAATATCGATCTGACCATCGCAGCCGGCCAGAGGGTCGCGCTGGTGGGGATGAGCGGCGTCGGCAAGAGCACCCTGGCGGATCTGATCCCAAGATTTTACGACGTGACTGCCGGCCGGGTCTGCGTCGATGGCGTCGACGTGCGAGATCTGACGGTGCGTTCGCTACGCGCGCAGATCGGCATCGTGACGCAGCATACGTTTCTATTTAACGACACCATCCGGAATAACATTGCCTACGGCGAACCTGAACGAAGCATGGAGGACATTACCGCCGCGGCCAAGGCGGCGCATGCCCACGAGTTTATATCGGCCTTGCCGAAGCAATATGACTCGATGATCGGAGAAATGGGCATGCAACTTTCCGGCGGGCAGCGCCAGCGAGTGGCCATCGCGCGTGCCCTGCTCAAGAACGCCCCGATATTGATCCTTGATGAGGCAACTTCGGCTTTAGACGCCGAGTCCGAGCGATTGGTTCAGGATGCCTTGGAAACCCTCATGAGCACTCGGACCACCATCGTCATCGCGCATCGCTTGTCAACGGTCCGGAAGGCGGATCGAATCGTGGTGATGGTTGACGGCGCGGTCGCCGAAGAGGGGACGCACGAGGAACTGCTGCGCAGGAAAGGCGAATACAGCAGGCTATATGCCGTCCAGGCTTTGGCAGAGGGCGAAACCGCAGAGCCCTCGGTGCTGCACTAAACACCGGCCGAGCGTGTGTGGTACTTATTTTACAATCTTACTTTGACTCTCGCGTTCGTGATTGCACTCCCGTTCGTGCCTTTGGCGTTTCTGCTCGGCGACCGCTATCGCGACGGGCTCGGCCAGCGGTTTGCGAGCTATCCGGATAGCATTCGTCGATTGATGGCCTCGTCGAGACCGATATGGATTCACGCTGCGTCGGTGGGCGAGGTGCGCTCCGCCGAACCGCTCGTACGCGAGCTCAAGGCGCGCGCGCCGGCGCGCCGTGTTCTAGTGTCCACTTTCACGGCGACAGGTCATCGCATCGCGCGTGCCATTCCCGGGGTCGACGCGGCGATTTATCTGCCTCTGGATCTTGCCTGGACCGTTCGCCGCGCCTTAAATACGTTCAATCCTTCGCTGCTGGTGATTATAGAAACCGAGATCTGGCCGAACTTGTTGCGCGCTGCTTTCCGTCGGGGCATACCTATCGTGCTTTTAAGCGGGCGGTTGTCGGAACGGGCCTTGGAGCGTTATTCTATCTTGCGCGCTTTTTTCTTTCGCGTGCTGAGGTGTTTTACCGTTCTAGGAATGCAGTCGCCGGGTGATGCGGCGCGCATTGTGCAGCTCGGCGCCGAAGCAAGTAAAGTAGCCGTGGTCGGCAGTTTGAAGTATGCAGCGTCCAATACGGACAGCAAGGGACAAATGTCGAGATCGGTTCGTGATCACGGCCGCCAGTGGATCGTGGCCGGGAGCTCGCATCGGGGCGAGGAGGAAATCTTGCTCAAGGCGCTAAAATCCGCGCGCGCGCGCTTTCCCAAACTTTCACTGGTTTTGGCGCCGCGTCATCCGGAGCGCTTCGCTGAGGTCGAGCAGTTGCTGATCAATAGCCCGTTTGTTTTTCAGCGCAAGAGCCGTCTCGCGGCCGAACAATATTTTGCTCACGACGTTTTGTTGCTCGATACCGTCGGCGAGCTGCGCGAATTTTTCGCGGCCGGCGATATCGCTTTTGTCGGCGGCAGCTTGGTCGATGCCGGCGGGCACAACGTGCTTGAGCCGGCGCGCTTGCAAAAGCCTATTTTGTTCGGACCCCACATGGCTAATTTCAAGAGCATCGCCGAGGAAATGAAACGCAGCGGTGCTGCCATCGAGGTGCGCGACGCACAGGAGCTGGCGCGCGCGCTGGTCGATCTGTTATCCGACGCTGCTGAGCGCCGGCGGATGGGGAACTCGGCCGGACAGATTGCGGGCGCCAACGGCGACGCGCTTGCGCAAAATCTCCAGTTGGCTGAGCGTTATCTGTGAGTGCTCTTGTTTGGCTAAGGCGCGCACATCGCCGTTGTTCCCGCAATTGACCATGACGGAGGCATTGGCGCGCGAGGTGTGGGAGCGGAAGGGGTTCCGTGGCAAGATTTTGTCGGCGCTGTTGCTGCCCGCATCGCTGCTTTACGCCGGCGTAGTGCAATTGCGCAATGGACTTTTTCGAATCGGCTGCTTGAAGTCGTCGCGCCTGCCGCGTCCGGTCATAAGCGTGGGCAATCTCACCGTGGGCGGAACCGGTAAGACGCCCACCTGTTTGTGGCTTGCCGGCGAGTTGCAACAACGCGGCTTCCGAGTCGGCGTCTTGAGTCGCGGCTATCGCCGGCAAGAGAATAAAGCGCGGGTTTTACTGCCAGCAGGAGAAAAATTTACGGCGGCAGAACAAGACGAAGAAGTGCTCAAGTCGGGAGACGAGCCGCTGATGATGGCGCGGCTTTACGGGCAAATCGTCGGTGTCAGCAAGAACCGCGGCGACGCTGCCGCCGAGCTGTTGCGCAGCGCCGAGGTCGACGTTTTCGTTTTGGATGATGGATTTCAGCATCGGCGGGTTAAGAGGGACGTTGATTTAGTGCTCTTGGGCTCGGATACGTCGGGGCGCGTGCTCCCCGCCGGGCCTTTCCGTGAGCCGAGAAAAAATCTCCGCCGCGCTGATTTCTTGCTCGCGACCGCGGGTCACGGCGCGTGGAAAGAACTCATTCCGAAGCGTCTCGGCGCGGTCACCTACAGCGCAAATCTAAGTCCGGTTTCTTTGATCGGCTTCGGCTCGAGGGGGCTGAAGGAATACCCGCTGACCTTGCTCTATCGTAGCAAAATTCTAACCGTCACGGGCGTTGCCCGTCCCAATGGACTGTACCGGCTCCTCCACGAGTGGGAGGGGGAGATTGTCAGAACCCTCGAATTTCCCGATCACCATTGTTATACGACCGCTGACTGGCAAGAGATCAACCGAATGGCGCGCCTGATGGATTTGATCATCACGACCGAGAAGGATATTCTAAAGCTCAACCGCTTTCCGTTTGCCAAGGACAAGCTGTTGGCGCTTCGGGTGGCCATGACGGTGGAAGGCGGGGAGGCTCTGGTTGACGCTATTGTTGAAAAAATCCGGCCAACGGGAGGCCGTGCTTGAGAGCGGCGTCGGAGCGCGGGATGGCCGTGTTTCTCGATCGCGATGGTACGCTGATTCGCGACGTCGGCTATCTGCGGCGCGTCGAGCAAATAGAGATTCTGCCCCGAGTTCCGGATGCATTGCGGCTGTTGCGGGAACATGGTTTTAAGCTTGTCGTGGTGACCAATCAGTCGGCGGTCGCTCGTGGTTGGCTATCGGAACGGGATCTTAACGAGATTCATGGCGCGCTCAATGCGGCACTGGCTCAGGGCGGCGCGCGGCTCGACGGCATTTATTATTGTCCGCATCATCCAACAGAGGGAACTGGAGTTCTTCGGGTGGATTGCTGTTGCCGGAAACCGGACGTTGGCATGATTGGGCGGGCCTCGACCGAGCTCGGGTTGATTCCGGCACAGTCATACGTTGTCGGTGACCAGAAGACCGATATCGAGCTTGCGGATCGGATCGGCGCGACGGCACTATTGATCCGTGGAGATCAAGCGGCGCCGGTCGACGATATTGCCGGCGTTCCGACGGTTGCCGATCTGTGGCACGCCGCGCTCTGGATCGTTGAGCACAAGAACCGAACACAAAAAGTCGGAGCGTAATATGAAATCGCTCGTGACCGGCGTTGCCGGATTTATCGGCTCGCACTTGGCGGAAAAGTTGCTCGCCGAAGGCCATGAGGTGGTCGGCGTCGACAATTTCCTCGACAATTATCCGCGCTCGTTCAAGGAGAAAAATCTCGCCGCTTGTCTCGGCCATGCTCGATTCGAGTTTGTCGGCGCGGATTTGTTAACCATGGATTTGAAGAATCTGCTCGACAACGTCGCGTACGTTTTTCATCTGGCCGGCCAGCCGGGCGTGAGATCGAGCTGGGGACGTGAGTTTAGCCGCTACACTGAAAACAACATCATGGCGACTCAGCTGCTGCTGGAAGCGGCCAAGGATCGACGTCTCGCGAAGTTTGTCTACGCCTCGACTTCGTCGGTATACGGCGACACCGATGACTTGCCGATGCGCGAGGACGGCGGCACTCGGCCGATTTCGCCCTACGGCGCGACCAAGCTTGCCGCGGAGCATCTCTGTCAGCTTTATTGGCGCGCTTTTGCCGTGCCAACGGTGTCACTGCGATTTTTTACCGTGTATGGACCGCGCCAGCGGCCGGACATGTTCTTCCATATTTTTATGCGCGCCCTGATACTCGGCGAGGAAGTGCCGCTCTACGACGATGGCGAGCAGACTCGCGATTTTACCTACTGCTCCGATATCGTCGATGGGATTGTTGGCGCGGCTCTCTGCCCGGTCCAGGGTGAGGTGTTCAATCTGGGCGGCGGCTCGGAGGTGAGCTTGCTGCACGCCATTGCCGTCGCCGAGCGAATTGCCGGGGGGACAACAAAGCTCCGCCGCTTCGACCGGCAAACAGGCGATGTGCGACACACCCGTGCACAACTTGACCAGGCAAAAAGCAAGCTCGGTTACTCGCCCAAAATCGGCCTGGAACAAGGCTTGGCCGAACAGTGGAAGTGGATTTCTAAACTTCCGGATTGACGGTCGATTCGCCGTTTATTTTAACAGGATCCTAAAACATCGAGGACACTCATGAGCCAATATATCGAAGAAGATGTCGGCAACATCATTTCGCTCGAGCATATCAACGTGCAGGTTCCCGACCAGTCCCTGGCAATTCTGTTCTACGTTGTCGGGTTAGGCTTTACGCGGGATCCTTATCTGACCGTGGGCTTAAACAACATGTGGATCAACGTCGGCGAACAACAGTTTCATCTGCCGACACGCCCCGCGCAGGTGATCGACGGGCATATCGGCTTGGTGGTGCCGGATCTCGATGCCCTCGAAGGGCGGTTAGAATCAGTGGCCGAAGGATTCAAGGACAGTCAATTTTCTTTCGAGTCGAAACTGAATCATATCGCGGTGACCTGCCCGTGGGGGAATCATTATCGTTGTTACCCAAGCCAGCCGGTGTTTGGCGATATGACTCTGGGCATTCCGTACGTGGAATTTTTAGTAAGGCCAGGCACGATGGAGGCGATCCTTGGCTTCTATCAGACGGCGTTCGGCGCGCCTGTGGAAGTCGAGAGCGACGCCGCCGGGTCCTTCGGCCGCGTGAAGATCGGCCGCGCGCAGGCTTTGCTTTTCCGCGAGGCCGAAAAGACGATCGCGCCGTACGACGGGCATCATGTCGCGATTTACGTGGCGAATTTTTCCGGACCGTACGAATATCTGAAGAATCGAGGTCTGATTTCCGAAGATGTGCGTAATCACCAGTTCCGCTTTCAGAGCATTGTCGATCCGCGGGACGGCAAGACGGCATTCGCGTTGGAACATGAAGTTAGGAGCTTGCGTCACCCCATGTATCACCGGCCATTTATCAATCGCGATCCGACGCAAACTCAACGGGCTTATCACCGTGGCTGGGATGCTTTTGTGCCTTTCCGGCGCTGACGCATACCGTGGGAGCTGTGGTGAGATTGAAGGACATTAATCTCGTGGATCTCAGTTCTACGGGGACCGGAGGAAATGATGATGGCGATCAGTAAAGAGCTTTTGGATATCCTGGCCTGTCCCAAGTGCAAGGGCGATATCCAACTTAACGAGACGAGTGACGGGTTGGTCTGCAATGCGTGTCGTCTCATGTACCCGATCAAAGACGATATCCCGGTGATGCTCATCGACGAGGCGATTCGATTGTAAGGCGGTATGGTGCCGGTCAGTTGGGAGAACGTGCTGATTCTCCAAACGAGCTTTTTGGGCGACACCGTTTTGACTCTACCGCTGATAGGCGAAGTACGGCGCCAGTTCCCGGTAAAAAAACTGACTCTGTTGTGCCTCCCGCTCAGCCGGGAGCTGTTGCTCGATCATCCGGCGATCGATGAAATCATTACTGACGATAAGAAAAATTCGGACCGCGGCTGGCGAGGCGTGTACCGCACCGCCGTTCGAGTAAGGGAAAAAAACTTTACCCTAGCGTTGACGCCGCACAAGTCTTTGCGCAGCGCCCTGATTCTCTACTTGGCGGCGATTCCGCACCGCGTGGGCTTTCGCGAAAGTAGGGGATGGTTTCTCTATCAGCAACGAACCGAGCGCGATCCCGAACTTCATGACGTAGAAAGAAACCTCTCGGTCTTGCAGGCTTTCGGCCTGCGCCCTGAACAGTGCCAGCGCGCCATCGACTTACCGTTGAGTTCGGAAATACAAAAGGCCGTGGATGAAAAGCTTCTCGCAGTCGGCGTCCGGGAAAGCGACTTGATTATCGGCGTGAGCCCCGGTTCGATCTGGCCGACGAAGCGATGGTCGGCGGCGGGATTCGCAGCGCTGATTCAAATGCTGCAACAGAAATTTGCCTGCCGGGCACTATTGTTCGGCGGATCGGACGACAGCGCCGTTGTCGAGGACGTGCAACGGCGGTGCGGCCGGGCCGCCATCAGTTTGGTCGGGCGGATCGGTTTGCGCGAATTGCCCGCCGCGATCAACCGATGCCGGATATTTATCACCAATGACAGCGGACCCATGCACATCGCTGTTGCGCGACGAGTTCCGACTGTCGCGGTTTTTTGCGCCACGACTCCAGACTTGGGTTTTTACCCGTATACAAACGACGCAATCGTCGTGCAGAGGAATCTATCCTGCCGGCCCTGCGCTTCCCACGGCGGGCGGCGCTGTCCGTTGGGAACCGAAGATTGCATCCGTCAGATTTCTCCGGCTGCGGTGTTGCGCGCGGCGGAAAAATTGCTCGCTAGCGATCGATACCGTGAGTCGCCGCGCATAGCTTTCCGGCCGGAATTTATGACGGTTTAATCGCGCGTTTCAGTTAGCGCTACACTCGGGCATGCTGACCGAAAGGACAATTTGGGGCGACACCCCGGACGGGTTCAGGAAAATCACGGATGGTCGCGGCCGTCGTTTGGTCGTGCGCGAGGATCGGGCGGGAGAGATTGATTTTTCCATATGTCGCGATGATCGCGTTGGCGCGCCGGACTATCGATACCAGGGAAGAAGCCCGCTCGAGGCGATCCGCCTGCGCGACGGCGACACGGCGTTGGTCCGTCGTTATCGCCACGGCGGGCTGCTTCGCTCGCTTACGCGCGGTTGTTTTTTCTCGTGGCCGCCGCGACCCTTTCGCGAGCTTGCGGTTACCGAGGAGTTGCGGCGGCGCGGATTACGCACCGTCGAAGTCTATGCGGCGTGCGTGCAATGCGTTGGCGGCCCGTTTTACCGCGGCTGCTTAATTACGCGGGAACTGCGCGGTGCCAAGGATCTGTGGGCGGCCTTGCAAGAGGACCTCGCCGGCCGCGGCATGCTGCGTTCCGTACTGAAAGCGACCGCCGAGACTTTGCGCGCCATGCACCGCGAGGGCGTTTATCACAGCGACTTGAATTTGAAAAACATCTTGGTGCGGTTTAGGGCCGACGGCGTCGATGGCTACGTCATCGATTTCGATAAGGCGAGGCTCTTTTTGGGGAAACTGCCGCCGCCATTGGCGCAGAAAAATCTCGACCGGTTGCGCCGATCGGCGCTGAAGCTCGATCCGGAGCGGCGTTATCTAAGCGCTGATTCGTGGCATGAATTTTTGGAATTCTATCATGGCGGCGTGGATGCCTGAATTCGACCCGAAGAGAATACTCGTCGTGCTCCATGGCTCGATCGGCGACGTCACACGGGCCTTGCCGCTCGCTGCCATGCTGCGCAAAAAGTTCCCGCACGCCTTCTTGGCATGGTCGATCGAACCGGCGTGCTTGCCATTGGTGCAACGGAACCGGGCAATCGACGAGGTTATCTTGTGCGACCGAGCGCACTGGTGGAAGGGCGCTCGAGAATTTCTTGCACGGGTTCGCGCCGGCAAGTTTGACCTGGTGCTTGATCTGCAACGGCATTTCAAGAGCGGAGTCATAAGCCGGTGGTCGGGGGCGCGGCAGCGGATCGGCTTTAACCGCCGCGATAGCAAGGAATTCAATTGGCTGTTTAACAACTATCAACTTCCAGCCTATGGCGACGAAATAGCGAAGCTCGAACACTACTTAAAGTTTGCCGACTATCTCGGCATCGAGCGTTCTCCGTTGGATTGGAATTTTAATCTTACGGCGGAAGAAGAGGCTTTGGTCGACCGCCATCTTGGCAAAAAGGGCCGCGCCTTCGCGGTTCTTTTCGTCGGCACGCGCTGGGAAAGCAAGCAATGGTTTCCGGATCAGATCGCTCAATGCTCCGAACAATTGCAGCGTGAACATGATCTCGATGTGGTTTTGTTGGGAGGTGGAAACGAGCAGGTCCTGGCACGGGAGGCCTGCGCGGCGACAAGGGTTAGCCTGATAAATCTTGTCGGCCGGACCTCGTTGCGAGAAGCTATCGGCCTGATTCAAAGAGCGCGACTTGCGCTCGGGCCGGATACCGGGCTAATGCATATCGCCGCCGCTGTGCGGACGCCGGTCATATCGCTCTGGGGCGCCACCAGCCCGCAACGGACCGGGCCCTACGGTTTTTTCGATCTTGTCATTCAAGGAACGGCGCCCTGCGTTCCTTGTTACCGCCGGAGATGTTCGATCGGCCGCGTTTGCCTGCGCTCGATTACCGCGGCGCAGATCGGCGAGAAAATCAGCGACGCCCTCCGTCACAATACGAGTGCGCCAATTACCCATGCCAGCGGCGAGTAATTATCAGTCCGTATCCGTCGGAGAATGGCGCCTGAAGCTTCTCTCCAGCCTATGGACTCTTGAGCTTCAGAAAGTAGTCTTGGAGCTTGTCAACCAGCAGCCGTGGGCGAAGCACCCGCAAACGATCTCGCTGCACCTTCCCGGCGGCCAGGCGGAAGGAGCGTATTTAAAAGTCTTCCATCCGGCCGAGGGTAGTGCCGCGCTTAAGGACGTCCTTAGGGACTCTAAGGCGTTTCACGCGTGGCGCCAAGGAATGGCCTTGAGTGAGACCGGGTTTGATGTTCCTTTGACAATCGCTGCCGGTGAACAAAGACGGTTTCGGCTTTTGCGTCGCGCGTTCGTTCTAACTCGGAGAGTCGACGGGCAAGCGCTCCAGTTGTTTCTCCGTGACTTGACAAAATATGGCGAGGATAAACTCCGATTCGCGACCAAACGGGCATGCCTGAAGCAAGCGGCCAATTTAGTTCGGCAATTTCATCTGAAGGGATTTGTCCACGGCGATATGGTGGCATCGAATTTACTTGTGGCGCAGGCGGGTGGCAGTCAACCGATCTTCTATTTAATGGATAATGACCGCACGCGCCGCTATCCATGCTGGCTGCCGCACTCCCTATGGAAGCGCAACCTGATTCAACTAAATCGCATGCCGTTGCCTGGTATAACTCTGCAAGACCGTGTGCGATTTTTGCATGCCTACCTGAGCACAACTAAACTCACGAGCAGTGACCGTCGATTGGCGCGCTGGTTGGAACGTAAGACCCGCCTGCGCCGCCAACAATGTGACGGTGTGGACGCCTCGGGCGATTTTAGACGGCTGATGAGTTGGCCAGCGAATTTTCGTAAGCCCGCCGACATAGAAAGAGTCGGATAAATGCCGGCGATGTCGAGCGAGATTTTGCGCGTGCGAGGGTCGATCTTAATTTCCAACTGCCATTTCGTTCGACGAACTTCGATGGTTTGGTCGAAGTTGTCGAGCACAGAACCAGGCGCAATTCATTCGTGAAACCAACCGGGAAGTCGGTTCATGAAGATCGCCCTCGTTCATAAACGTCTCGATTTCCATGGCGGAACCGAAAGGGATCTTTTTCGAGCGGCTGAGGGTTTGCGGGACCTTGGGCATGAGGTTCATTTGTTCTGCAGCGAGTACGGAGTGGCGCCGCCGACGAATGTCGTCGCGCATCGCGTTCCAGTGATTCCTCTCGGCAGAACTTTGCGTCTGTGGACCTTTGCCTGGTTTGGGCGATACGCACTCAACCAAGCCCATTTTGACGTTGTGGTCGGCTTCGGGCGTCTGCTGCGCCAGCATGTCTTACGCAGCGGCGGCGGAACACACCGTGGTTTTCTGAGGCGGATGGGTCAGGCGGGCGGATTAGCGCGCCGTATTTGGCAAGTTCTTAGCATCTACCATCAAAGTTTATTGGCGATTGAGAAGCGACAATACGGCGGGATGCACTCGAGAAGAATAATTGCTGTTTCAGAACAGGTCAAATGGGATATTATTTCCCAATATTCAGTGCCGGCCGAGCAGATTGTCGTTCTTTACAACGGCGTCGACCTGAACCGCTTTCAGCCGGCGAAGCGAGGAGAAATTCGAGATCGGATTAGAAATCGCTGGAAAATCCCGTGCGATTCTCCGTTGGTGTTGTTCGTCGGGAGTGGTTTTCGTCGTAAGGGATTGGATCATCTACTGTCCATATGGAACTCGCCGAGGCTCGACGGGGTGTTTCTTCTGGTGGCGGGGACTGACGCGCGTCTCGGCCGGTATCAAGCGCGGGCCGATGCTGTCGCGCCGGGGCGGATTGTCTTCGCCGGCCGTCAAGACGATATCGAGAACTATTACGCTGCCGCCGATGTTGTCGCGCTGCCGTCTCTCCAAGAGGCATTTGGCAACGTGGTGCTCGAGGCTTTGGCCGCAGGCTTACCCGTGTTGGTGAGTCGCGCTGTCGGCGCCGCCGAGATTGTTCACGGTGTTCTATCGGAAGGCATCGTGGATTTGAATATCGAACCTGAAAAACTCGAAGAAAAGCTCTTGTGGGTCTTGGAAAAGTCCAAGGACCCCTGTTGCGCGCGACAGGCGAGAAGCCTCGCCGAAGAATATTCTTGGGAAAACCACTTTCAAAAGCTGGAAACCTTGTTGTTGGAAAGCTGTCGAAACTCGATTAGTGTCAATTCTTGAGTTTAATCTAGAGAAGCGCGGCGGCGCGAGGATATGGATCTCGCAATCGTACACGGACCCGTTGTTCGTCGACCTGCTGGCCGACCCAGACCGCCTGCTGAGCGATGCGCAATGCCACGTAATTAAAGACCAGGAGAAAATAAAGGTCGGACAGTTGACGGTAAACATCGGCAGCGGCGCAGCTCGATCACTATATGTAAAAAGATATAACGCCTTTTCGCTGCGCTACACGCTACTTTCCACCATCGTGCGATCCGGCGCCCTGCGATCACTTCAAGGTGCCGAGATACTTAAGAAAGCGGGAATACCCATCGCCACACCAGTAGCCGCCGTGGAAAACCGTCGTTGCGGAATGATTCGCAAGAGCTTTTTTGTATCCGAAGAGATTTCGGGAGGGAAAACAGCCGACGCTTACTGGATCGACGAGCTGCAGCATCGTAAGGGGCACGAGGGTTTCAGAAGCCGGCTGGATTTTTTAAGACAGCTGGCGGGATTATTCCATTCGCTTCACGCGCAGCGAATTTACCACAATGACTTGAAGGACGCGAATATTCTGGTCGTTGTCCACCGTAACGGTGAGTCGATCGAATTACTTTTACTCGATCTCGAAGGTGTCAGACGATACTCCCGACTGAGCGAGCGGCGGCGTGTAAAGAACCTCGTGCAATTATACCGTACTCTGGGGCGATACGTGCCATCACCGCAGCGGCTCTTTTTTCTCAAATGCTATTTGGGACCTTCATTCGTAGACCGGCACCTCAAACGTAAATTGATTCGGCGTGTTCTACGGCTTGCGAGACAGGTCGAGCATCTCAAAGCCCGCCGAGCGATAATCAATACAAATTTCAAGTGAGATGCTTCATGATGATGAAAGATCACGCCAGGCGATATTCGATTTCCATTCGTACGGTGGCGTTGCTCGTTAGGCCGTTTTTGTTAGCGCGTTACTACCGTACTCTTTTTCCGGACGTGGCGACTCAGCCCCATCGTTTCGGATTGCCGCTGGAAAAAACATTTGTCGGAATCCGCCGGGATCGGTTATTATGATACAGGGTTCTCGAGAGGTTGCGGATGGCAAAATTAACGGATAGCCCGAATGTCGTCGTGGTCATGCCGGCGTATAACGCCGCTAAAACTCTGCGGTTGACCTATGATGCGATTCCGAAGCAGGACGTCAATCACGTCATTCTGGTCGACGATGCCAGCCGCGATGAAACTTTGCAGATCGCCAAGGATCTCAATCTTGAAGTATTTGTCCACGCGCGCAATTACGGTTACGGCGGCAACCAGAAAACCTGCTACACGGAAGCCCTTAAGGCCGGCGCGGATATCGTTGTGATGCTTCATCCCGATTATCAGTACGATCCCACTTTGCTACCTCGGGTGATCGCTCCTATTAAATCCGGTAAAGCCGACGTTGTTTTAGGCTCCCGGCTGATGCAGGGAAATGTCGTGCACCAGGGAATGCCTTGGTGGAAGTTTCTCGGCAACCGGGTTTTAACTACGATTCAAAATTGGGTATTGGATCAAAATCTTGCCGAGTACCATACCGGCTACCGCGCTTTCAGCCGCCGAGTGTTGGAAGAGGTCCCCTTTCTGCTCAATTCCGACAATTTCGTCTTCGATCAAGAAATGCTTGTGCAAGCCATTCACCTCGGTTTTCGTGTTCAGGAAGTTCCAGTGCCGACAAGATATTTCGCAGAAGCCTCCAGCACGAGCTTCTATGCCAGCGTGATTTACGGTTTGAGCATACTCGGTTTGCTGATGCGCTACGTTTTACATCGCGGCGCATTGGTATCCCAAAAGCAATTCGAATGCTTTACGGCGCGCTACCGCAGAGCGGAGTGAAAGAAGCCGGAAAAGACCGGCCTCTCTACCGCCTAAAACAGTTCAAATACAATAGTCATTATTGGATATTGAAGTTTCTATCCGAGGCGCGAAGACCTTCGCGGATTTTAGATATAGGCGCCGCGGACGGTTATCTGGGAGCGATTCTCAGACAGCAGGGGCACTATTTAGTCGGTGTCGAGAGCGACTGTGCGCTGGCGCAAAAGGCGCGCGCTCACTATGATGTGTTTCATACCATCGACGTTGAGAGTTTCGAATTCCCCTATCGCGGGGAATTTGATTTTATTCTATTGGCCGATGTTCTGGAACATCTGCGAGACCCGGCGGGGCTACTGCGGCGTGCCCTTCGATGTCTTGGTCCTGGCGGAGAAATTATTATGTCACTGCCAAACGTCGCCCATTTATTTGTTCGCTTGAGTCTCATGTTTGGGCGTTTTGAATATAGTGACCGCGGTATTCTCGATCGCACTCATCTAAGGTTTTTTACCTTGGCCAGCATGAGGCAGATGATTCACGACGCGTCGTATCGGGTCGTCGAGCTGAAGCCGACCACCGTACCGGTTCAGTTGGTCATCCCTTGGACCGACCAGCCAATCTTTGAGCCGCTTCATGAACTTCATTTTCTGGCCGTAAGATGCTGCAAGACGCTACTCGCATATCAATTCGTTGTGCGAATGGTCCCGGACCGGAGCATGCGCGCGTGATCCTTCTGTTGGTTGGGGAACGCAACATTGTCGGTACGAGATGGGAATAGCACCCCTTCCACAGAACTCGATTTGTCCGTCGCTTTAGGATTTGGACAAGCAAATGACCACGCCCCTCATTTCGGTGGTTATTCCAACTCTTAATAATGCTTCTCTTCTGAGGCAGACGCTCGATGGCGTCAAGAGTCAGACGGCGAGCGACGTAGAGATAATCGTCGTCGACGACGGTTCCACGGACAACACAGGGGAACTTGTCAGAAACTACGATCCGCGGATTGTTTACTGTTATCAATCAAATCAAAGGCAAGCCGCGGCTAGAAACAAAGGGGTTAGTCTGGCGCGAGGATATTACATCGCCTTCTGTGATCACGACGATGTGTGGAACGAGCGTCACTTGGAGTCGTTGCTGCACTGCTTCAACTCCCATCCTGGCACAGGCATGGCCTTCGACAACGTGGAGTTTTTTGGACATGGTGTTGCGCCGAGACTATTCCTGGAACCGCGTCTGACGAAGTCTCTGAACCACAAGAAGATCAGTTTAAATTTTTTGCTCTGGAGGTCTCCGATAGCGTCGATGTCGGTAGTTATGTTTAAAAAAGACTCTTTTCAGAAGATTCAGGGATTAAGTGAAAACGTGGGCATCATGGACGATTTCCACTTTTATATTCGAATGGCGGCTAGCTGGGAATTGCGCTACGTGAATTACGTAGGATGTAGAAAGCGCATAAGTGATTCCAATCTGTCGCGTTTGACGACGAACCTGAAAGAATTGAACGTGATTTATCTTGAAGATATTCGCCGCAACTACCCGGAAGTCAAGCGAGCCGTCGGGACGCTTAGCTTCAGGCTACGTTTAGGTAGAAAGTATTTCAAGCTGGGTCGCTATTATTCGCAAACGAACGAGACGAAGCTCGCTGCGGAGATGTTTTGGAAGGCTTACAAGAGCAATTTTTTCAATCCCCGGTATCTTTTCCACTATGCGAAGATGAGTAAAGAGTAAATGGCGGTCGAGCTAAAATATGAGTATGGCGTGGAAGATCAGCTTCACAAGCCATACTCCGTAGTTGCCAAAGTTTACAAATTGGTTCCCGATGGCCGCAGTGTTCTTGATGTAGGATGCTATACCGGCCGGTTCGGAGCGCTCCTTAAACGGAAAGGTTGCCGCGTAACGGGAATCGAGGTCAATCCTATGGCTGCAGAGCGAGCCAAACTCGTGCTTGACGAAGTAAGACTTGTGGATGTAGAAAACAGCGACAGTTTTTATGACCTTAAAAGCAAATACGATGTTATTCTTTTCTTGGATATTCTCGAACACTGTCGTTGCCCCCGGGAAGTTCTGAAAACAGCGCGCGACCTGCTAACGCGAGAGGGTTTCGTCGTCGCCTCGATTCCAAACATCGCTAATTGGTGGGTGCGCAAAAATCTTCTTTTTGGCAAGTTCGAATACGAATCTATTGGAATCATGGATGAGACGCATTTGAGGTTTTACACCATCGATACGGTGCGGAAGCTTTTTCACGAGGCCGGATACAAAATAGAGTTAATGGAACATCGGTATAGTTTCCCGTTTTTTCGAGTTCGAAAATGTTTTGGCGGAATACTGGCTAAAGTTTTAGGGCCCAGGTTGCCAGGCATGTTCTCCTATCAAATGGTCATCAAAGCGCGTCCAGAGGCGAACTGAAGCCCCGTTCTTGATACCATGTGGAATTGATGCGCTAAAACGCCGCATACCGGCCCGGAATTAAGATGAAGAAGCGCGACAAGATTCAAGGCTTAAGAGAGTATGCGTGACTTTGTAAGAGATTTTTGTAGGATGTCTGAGGAGACACTTGACCTTCAAGCGCCAGTGGTCGAGATCGGATCGTATCAGGTTGATGGTCAGGAGGGTTTTGCCGATTTGAGGCCGATTTTCGGGGTCAAACAGTATATCGGATGTGATATGCGGCCCGGAATAGGAGTTGATCGCATTGAAAGTCTCCCCAAGTTATCGTTCCCGAGCGGATCCATTCCCACCATTGTGTGCTTAGACACTTTGGAGCACATATTTGAAATTGGCGAGTCGATTGCCGAAATTCATCGCGTACTTTCTGACAGGGGAGTTTTTGTAGTATCGTCGGTCTTTAATTTCCCAATTCATAGCCATCCCTATGATTTCTGGAGATTTACCCCCGAATGCTTCGCGCGGCTGTTGGATATTTTTTCTTATCAATTCGTCGCGGCCCAAGGAACCGAGACGGCACCACACACGGTATATGGGATTGGGTTTAAAGGCCGCAGTCCCCAAGAAATGACGCCGTGGCGCAATCGCTTCGAGGCGGCATTTCGGGCTCAAATGCAGCAGAATCTTCAGAATGATATCGAGGGGTTTATCGAAAAGAAAATGGTACGTCGTGGACGCGTTCGGATTGCTTGCGGTTATCCGTATTATCTTTGGAAGCGCTATCGTTATAAACACGATCGGGAGCGGTTTTACCGTCTGGCAACCAGCTTTATGTGAACCAGCGGAATCAATTGGTCTTAACGTGAGTTTGGCGAGATAAGGATATCATGGGCTGGATCAAGAAAATCAGGAATCGTCCCCCGACCCAAAAGAAAATCATCGCTGACGGTCTGCGGTGGAGTTTGACGTATCAACGGTCCGAGCTATGGAGAGACAATACGTGGTTGGGGGTTCCCTTTTGGCAGCACCCGCATGACGTGTTGGTCCTGCAGTCGATCTTACACGAAACCAAGCCCGACTATGTTATTGAAACCGGGGTCGCTCACGGAGGTTCTGCCATTTTTTATGCTTCGATGCTTCAACTTCTGGGCGGGAAGGGAGTTATCAGCGTCGATATCAATATCCCCGAGGAAATCGCTCGACGTGTTCGCGAACATCCGTTGGGGAAACAGGTGACGCTCATCGAGGGAGATTCGGTGTCCGAGAGTGTTTTGCGGAAGATCAATGCCATCGTCGGGGAGAAATCGAATGCCGTGGTCTGCTTGGATTCCGACCACCACACGGACCATGTTTTGGCGGAATTGCACGCTTACGGAAAATACGTTCCTCGGCATGGTTATATGATCGCTCTCGACACAATTTGCAAGTGGCTTCCTCGTTGGAAGAACAATAATCCTTTGATTGCTGTCGAGAAATTCCTTGCTGCTCAGAAGGACTTTGTCCGTGCATCGCGTTGCGGCACGCTGGATTCCAGTTTTATGCCCTACGGTATCCTAATACGTCAGAGCGGGAAATAAACCTCGGCGCATGCGCTCTTCCAGAGTAAAAAAGGCGCTTATTCTAGTGGAACTTCATCCGACTGTGAGTGTCTCCGGCGAATTTTAGATAAGTTTACGTGAAAACTTTCAGTCTACTTGTTCCTACCTGCAATCGAAGGGAAAGCCTCCGCAGGCTTTTGGAAAGTATCGGCCGTATAGAGATTCCGCATTCGGTGCAGGTGGAAGTGATTGTAATCGACAACGGCTCGGTCGATGGGACGGCGGAATTGCTCGCCGATGAAGGTATCCGACCGGGCAACGTTTTATTGAAGACGCTATCGGAGCCTCGCAAAGGCAAGTCAAGCGCTCTCAACCGGGGGCTTGCCAAGGTCAACGGGGAGTATTGTCTCGTGCTTGACGACGATATCGTCGTTCACCCGCAGATTGTTGCACGACATCTTGAAGGTTACCGCGCGAAACCGTTCGATGCCATTCAGGGCCGCATCTTGCCGGGAGTAGATTCCGAGGGTAAACCCGCCGATCCAATGCGGCTGCGAGAGTATAATATCCCCTTGATCGACTACGGTAGCGATTATCGCGAAATTCGCGGTTTGACTGGAACTAACATGTCATTCAAACGCGAGGTGCTCACGAAGGTTGGTTTTTTTGACCCTCGGCTCGGTCCTGGAGCATCGGGCTTTAGTGAAGACACGGAATTCTCCCTGCGGATTCGAAAAGCGGGCTTCATAATCGGCTACACGCCGCATGCCATTGTTTACCATGAACTCGACCCCAATCGGTACGGACGAGAATACAATCGTATGGTTGAGTATCGAAAGGGACTAAGCCGCAGCATCTATCGGCGTGACTCAATACTTTTTCGAGTGATTCCCGATTTGCTGGTCAATTGTGTTCGCTACGGGATTTATAAGTTGTTCGGACTAAGGCAAAAGATCTACAAGACGGAGGGACGAATCATGAAATCTTGCGGTTATTTGTCAGGTAAATTCCGGCCTTCCACGTCGGCGATCTCGAACATCGGCCGCTAGTTTCTTCAAGCCATGCTCAATTCGCCGGCCGTGTCGGTGGTCCTCGCCGCTTATAACCGTGCCGAATTCCTGCCGGAGACCCTCGATAGCATTCTCTCCCAGCGCTTTCAAAACTTCGAGTTGATTGTTATAGATGATGGTTCAACGGACGAAACACAAAGAGTATTGGTGCCCTATGCGAACCGCATCCGATACCTCTACCAGAAAAATCGCGGGCCGTCAGCGGCGCGGAATCTCGGCGTGCGCAACGTTAGAGCCGGTTGGATCGCGTTTCAGGATTCCGATGATCTATGCCTGCCGAACCATCTGCTAACGTTGTACGCTTATGTGAGAAATCATCCCGAGTGTGGCATGGTGTTCGCCAACGGCAGCTATCTCGGAGGCCCCGAGCACAACCGAGAAACCATCATCCCCGAAGCTAAATCCCGTCGCTTGATGGAGCGGGGGGTGCAACTGGAAGATCTTTTCGACAAAAGCATCGTCCGATTGCAGGCCGGATTGATATCAAAACGTTGCTACGAAGAGGTCGGCGGCCATGACGAGAGTTTGCGAATTTCGATGGATTTGGATTTGGCCTTTCGAATTTTCTCCCATTACCCTATAGAGTACATCGATGAGGTGGTTTTTTCTTATCGCAAGCATTCGGGCAACATCAGCGCCAATCAAGAGCTTCGATTAATTGAGAACATTCGCGTCGTCGAAAAGCTTTTGGAATACAACGGCAAGGCCGAAGCCATGCTCGGTACAGGGCGCGTTAGATCCCGGCTTGCATATCGCTATTATCGACTTGCCAAGGGACGGTGGAAACAGGGGGACAAAGACCAGGCTTGGGACGCGTTAACGAAGGCTATTCGGCTTCGTCCTTTGTTCCCCAGGTATCGCTTGTGTCAGATGAGATGGGGTACTAAGTTCCAACCGTGACGACCCTTAGGGAAAAACTAGTCACCGATAAGCGAGTTGTTACCGGCGGGACTTTGGTCGGCAACCGGACGCCAGCGTGTATAACGAACTGGATACTCAGGGTCTTTGCGAAGATGAGTTTCGTTGCCGGCATGAAGCGCAAGGGCGTAGCCAGTCGCGCGCAAACCCAGGTCGATTTTTCCATTATGCCGACTTGACCCGCTAGATCTTTGCTTTCGCGTGGCACTCGTGTTTCGGCGACGTACGGAAAAGATATCGATCCAAGGGGCGTTATTTTCACTATCGAGTGAGGTTAGTGGAGAAAACCATAAGGATGGCCGGGAGCCAGGTCTGAGCAGTGAGCCGACGGAGAAATTTGCGGCCGTACTCTTTCGAATGGGGAACACGACTTTTTCGCGCGGCGATATAAACCGCGCGCAGGGCTAGCGTTAGATAATTGCGAAGCCGTGCTCTTAGAGACGCGCGTTGGACCTTTCGAACTGCCGTTATGTTATCGATAATGGCGATCTCTTGGAACCGGCCGGAGCGGAACACATGTTCCCAGAGAACTCGCTTGGGACCTTTTTTTCTGATGGTATCGTGCATCGCAAGAATCCCGCCTTCGACCAGATGGGGTTCCCACAGGGAAAAATCGAGCTGTGTCGACTCGTAACGGTGGTCGCCATCAATCCAAAGTAGGCGGATGGGCTCCTGCCAGCCGCAGGCCGCCTCTTCGGATGTCATAATCATCGACACGACTCGGTTCTGGACACCGACTTGTTTTATGTTCGCAAAGAACTCGCTTTCGGTATCTTCGAAATAGCCCTCGTCCGGCAGGATTTTATGTGGATCGATAGCATAGATGGTTGGATTGTGAGCCCTGGCCGCGCCAAGGGCCAGGGCGGCAGTCGACTTTCCTTTCCAGCTACCGATCTCGACGATGACGCCTTCGCACTGACTAAATTGCCCCAGTTTGAAAAGGCAATCGACTTCAGCGTACGTCAGCATGCCGGGTAGCGGATAAACGTCTTCAAGTTCTTTCACAAGCGCACCCCGAGTTTTGATATAACATTGCCGGTGGATGACTTAAACAGGTTGTGTTTATCTGCGCCCATTTCTATTTTCGAGCGGCATGCGAAATCAGCTTAAAAGCCCAGCACCGGGGCCAACGGTTTCAGCCATCGTTGTTTGTTTCAACGAGGAACATAACATCGGGGATTGTCTGGAAAGCGTGCGCTGGTGCGATGAGATCGTGGTCGTCGACTCGTTTAGCACCGATCGTACGCCTGAAATTTGCCGTCGCTACACGGACCGCTTCATTCAGCGACCATGGGCCGGGTATCGTAATCAGAAGGCTTATGCCCATTCGCAAGCGACGAAAGATTGGGTATTGCTGGTCGATGCCGACGAGCGGGTCACGGCCGAACTGCAGCAGGAAATTTTAGAAGTCTTGACTCGAGAAAAAGGCCAATATGCCGGTTACTCCGTGCCCCGTTTAGTTCATTATTTAGGCCGCTGGTGGCGGCGCGGCGGTTGGTATCCGGATTACGACGTGCGCCTTTTCAGGCGCGACCGCGCAACCTGGGGCGGTTCCGACCCGCATGAGAAAATTATCGTCGATGGCGCGGTGCGTCGCTTGCGGTATCCGTTGCATCATTTTACTTACATCAACATCGAAGATCATCTCAATCGGATCAATCGGTTTACTTCGATCTCGTCGCGAGAGCTTCAAAAAGAGGGGGGTCGATGGCATCTCGCCGCGGCGCTGGCGCGGCCGGCCGTGCGTTTTTTCCATTCGTATGTACTGAAGCGTGGATTCATGGAAGGATTTGCCGGATTTTACGTCGCCGTGACCGCGGCCGTTTACGTTTTTCTGAAGTATGCTAAGCTCTGGGAGCTCGAATTGAAGGAGAAAAAGAAAATTGGGCGGAAACGCCAATAACCGCCTGCTCAAGATTCTGCACATCGATCCTGAAAAAAATTGGGGTGGTGGGGAGGCGCAGGTTCTCGGCTTGCTCACTTATCTGGCGGCGACGGGACATCGAAACGATCTATTATCCCACCCGAGTGGCTTGCTGCTGACGCGCTGTCAGACAATTGATGTTCGAGCGCGGCCGATCGTCATGCGCAACGATGCCGATGTGCGCTGCGTTCCGGCGCTGCGCCGGCTGATTCGTAAGAAGAGCTACGATGTCGTGCATTTTCATACCAAGCGAGCTCACGCTTTAGCGCTCTGGCTGCCTCGCGGGAGGCGCCGGCCTAAGTACGTAGTCACCCGTCGAATGGATTATCCGGAATCGCCCAGTTGGTACACGCGATTCTTGTATAACCGCCGGGTGGATGGAGTGGTCGCGATTTCACAGGGGATCGGGAATCTGTTGACCAGCGCCGGCGTGGATCGAGAAAAAATACGCTGCATATCGAGCGGCATCGATCCCGGCAAATTTGCCGGGATCGGCGTGCCGGGAGCAAGTATAGATGATGTTTTCGTGGTCGGCTGCCTCGCTGCCCTCGTGGAGCGCAAAGGACATCAATATCTGCTTGAGGCCGCGGCGTTGTTGAAGGCCCGCGGTTTGAAAATTCGATATGAAATAGCCGGCGACGGGCCGAAGCGCGCGGAACTGGAGGCGGAAGCAGTCCGATTAGGATTGCGCGACCACGTTCGTTTCCGGGGTTTCGTCGCCGATACCGCGGAATACTTCGCCGGTGTGGATCTCCTTGCGATGCCGTCGTTGTATGAAGGTTTGGGCGTCGCCGCGCTGGAGGCCATGGCCGCAGGCAGAGCCGTTATTGCGACACGAGTCGGCGGCCTGACCGAATCGGTAATCGATGGTGTGACTGGATTTTTGGTGCCGCCGCGCGATGCGGCCGCGTTGGCCGGGGCAATCGCCGAACTGGTTCGATCGCGATCCCTCGCGCAGACGATGGGGAGTCGAGGACGCGAGCGAGCGCGCCGACATTTTTCCTTGGAGAATATGGCAAGACAAAACGAATCGTACTATTACGAGCTCGTTGGTGCGTCGTCCTAGTTAGATCGCTCCTTTGTTTATGAACCGCCTTGGAGCGATTCTCGATAGGTTTGCCGGCGTCCACTTGCTCGTGGTCGGGGATCTCATGCTCGACCGGTTCATTTGGGGCGAGGTCGAGCGGCTCTCTCCAGAGGCCCCGGTCCCGGTGCTCCGGGTTTTGTCGGAAAAAAACAGCTTGGGCGGTGCCGCCAATGTCATACATAACATACGTACGTTGCGCGGGCGCGTGACCGCGTGTGGGGTCATCGGACAAGATAACGCCGGCAGGCGCATCACTGCCTCGCTTCGGAAGATCGGAGCGTCGACGGCCGGGGTATTCGCCGATCCACGATTTCAGACCATCCAAAAGATCCGGATCATTGCCCGCCCGCACCATCAACAAATCGTCCGCCTAGACCGGGAGAGCCCGCAACCCATTGACGAAGGCACTTTGCAAAAATTGCGCGATTTCATCGCTGCGCGAGCGGCCGATTTTGACGCAATCGTCGTTTCTGACTATGGGAAAGGTGCGATTCACGACGAGCTCCTGCATGCAATCGCTGCGGCTTCCGGCCGGCGGAAAATCACTTACGTCGTCGATCCCAAAAAAGGAAATTACGAACATTATAAATTTGCCACTTTGATCACCCCGAACAAAAACGAGGCCAGCGAAGCTTCCGGCATTCCCATACTCGATGAACCGTCTTTGCTTGCGGCGGGTAAGAAGCTTGTGCGTAAGTGGCGCGCCGAGGCGGTCCTGATCACGCGCGGCGCGGAAGGCATGACTCTGTTCCGCTCTCGCTTCGGGGTCAAGCATTTCCCCACTCAATCACGAGCAGTTTTTGAAGTGACTGGCGCCGGCGATACGGTGGTCGCAGTTTGCGCCTTAGCGCTGGCCAGCGGCGCAGGGTATGCCGACGCGGCAGCGCTCGCCAACGTTGCGGCCGGTTTCGTTGGCGAGGAAGTTGGCACTGTCGCCGTGCCCATCGAGAAATTACAACGCAGCCTCGAGGAAAAACGATGAAGAGCATGACCGGATACGGCGAAGGATCACAGAGCATTCGCGGCACGAAAGTCACGGTCCAGATTCGCAGTCTAAATCACCGGCATTTGGATTTGCAACTGCGCGTGCCGCGCGAATATCTCTCTCTCGAAGAAGAGATTCGTAAAGCGCTGCGCGGCAAGATCTCGCGCGGCCGGGTCGACCTCTTCGTCAACCGCTATGCCGGAAAGATGCAGGCGCGGAAACTGGAGATGGACCAAGGTTTAGTGGGGCAGTACATCGCCGGCGTCAAACAACTCAAGAAGAAGTATCATCTGGCCGGGGATGTCGGTGTCGCCTTGCTCTCGAACATTCCCGATCTGGTTCACGTGCGCGAGGCTGAAGCGGATCCTGCCGGCGAGCGCGCAGCCGTCTTGAAGGCTCTCGGCGCCGCGCTGAACAAACTGGAACGATCGCGCGAACGCGAGGGCGATCATCTCAAGGCGGACATGGAGTCGCAGATCCGCCATCTCACGCAGATTGCCGGCTCGTTGGAAGAACGCGCGGCGGAAATTCCCCTGCGAGTGCAAAAAGGCGCAGCGGAAGGGATCAACGGCCCGGGCGCGGAGAAAGACGCTCTCGAGCTAGCCAACGTGACATTAAAGGGTGACGTCAATGAGGAAATCGTCCGATTGAAAACCCACGTGGCGGTGTTGGCGAAAGTTGTTCGCGAACGCGAACCGGTCGGGAAAAAGATCGATTTCATGCTTCAGGAAGTCAATCGCGAGCTCAACACGATCAGCTCCAAAGTGCCTCATCTGCCCGTCGTCCAGCTGGTCCTGCAAGGCAAAGAACGGGTCGAAAAAATCCGCGAGCAAACCCAAAACATCGAATGAAACGCCGACCTATTGCGCCGGCCAAGCGGCTGGGGATAATTTTTATCCTGTCGGCCCCCTCAGGCGCTGGTAAAACGACTCTCTACAACGGTCTTCGAGAAATCTATCCTGAAATTGAACTGTCGGTTTCTTGCACTACCAGGGCGCGGCGGCCCGGCGAAGCGAACGGGCGCGATTATCGCTTTTTGACCGATCGTCAATTCAATGAGCTCAGACGGCGGGGCGAGTTTGCCGAGTGGGCCAAGGTCCACGATTACTTCTACGGTACGCCGAAGCGGCCGTTGGAGCGTTGCGTTCGCGCGGGACGAGATATTCTCCTCGATATCGACGTTCAAGGCGCGCGCCAGATCAAAAAAGCCTGTCCTGAAGCGGTTTCAATCTTCCTCTTGCCGCCGTCGCTGCGCGAGCTCGAGCGCCGGCTGGCGGCGCGTGGAACGGACGGCAGGGAAACTATTCGCCGCAGGCTCGCCAACGCGCAAGGTGAAATCGGCGAAATAATCCATTATGATTACTATGTTGTAAACCGTGAAGTGAAAGAGGCGGTGGGCGCGCTCAGCGCAATCGTCGCAGCCGAGCGCGCCCGAATCTCGCGGGTGAGCGAGTGGCGGCTGGAGCCGCTGCGCCGTAAAACTCGAGAAGGCCGATGGCCAAAGAAATAAAAATCAACGACCTGGTCGAGAAAGTCCAGTCTTATTATCCCGCCGCGGATATCGATCTGATTCGCACCGCCTACGATTTTTCCGCCAAGGTGCATCAAGGTCAAAAACGGCTCTCGGGCGAGCCTTATCTGATCCACCCCATGGCAGTGGCCGATATCATCGCCGATCTCAGGCTCGACGTGCCCAGCGTCGTTGGCGGCCTCTTGCACGATACGGTTGAAGACACCTTGACTTCGCTCGATGAGCTTAAAAGTCTATTCGGCCGCGAGATCGCCGCGCTGGTCGACGGCGTGACCAAATTGGGGCGCGCCAACTTCAGCAGCCGTGAGGAAAAGCAGGCGGAAAATTTTCGTAAGATGTTGCTGGCGATGGGCAAGGACGTGCGGGTCATTTTGATCAAGCTTGCCGACCGCGTGCACAACATGCGCACGCTCGATCATCTGCCGCAGCAGAAGCGCATTCTCACCGCCCAGGAAACCCTGGATATCTACGCGCCGTTGTCGCACCGGCTCGGCATCGCCTGGATCAAGAGCGAGCTCGAAGATCTGGCGCTCAAGTACCTTCATCCCGAAGTTTATTATCAACTCAAACGCAACGTCGCAAAGAAAAAAAGCGACCGGGAAAAATATATCGATGAAGTGATTTCGATCATCACCAAAAAACTCGAAGGCGAAGGCATCGAAGCCGAGGTGAGCGGGCGGCCGAAGCACTTTTACAGCATCTACCAGAAAATGGAGAGCCAGAACCTGCTCTACGATCAGATCTACGATTTGGTGGCGTTCCGTATTTTGGTCGATACGCAGCGCGAATGTTACGAAGCACTCGGGCTGATTCACTCGCAGTGGCGCCCGGTACCGGGTCGGTTTAAAGATTATATCGCTCTTCCCAAGGTCAACATGTATCAATCGCTGCACACCAGCGTGATCGGCCCGTACGGCGAACGCATCGAGATTCAAATCCGCACGCATGAAATGCACCGGGTCGCCGAAGAGGGGATCGCGGCGCACTGGCGCTACAAAGAAGGCGAAGAGTTTCAGGTAAGCGACATTCAAAGGTTCGCGTGGCTGAGGCAACTGCTCGAATGGCAAGAAAACCTGCAGGATCCCCAGGAGTTTTTACACAGCTTGAAGGAAGACTTGTTCTCCACTTCGATGTATGTGTTTACGCCCAAAGGCGACCTGCTGAACTTTCCCAAGGGTTCGACGGTGATCGATTTCGCCTACCGGATTCACTCCGAAATCGGCCAGCGTTGTTCCGGCGCGCGGGTCAACGGCCAGTTAGTGTCGCTCAAATATATCTTGCGCAGCGGCGACACGGTCGAAATCATCACGACGCCGCAGCAAGCGCCGACCCGGGATTGGCTCAAGTGGGTGAAAACGCCGCGCGCGAAATCGAAGATCCGCAATTGGCTCAAGGCGCAACAGCGCGAACGCAGCGTGCTGCTCGGCAAAGAGATTCTCGAAGGCGATCTGCATCGCTACGGGCTCGACTATGCGGCGTTGCGCGACGAAGGCAAGATCGCCTGGCTGACCAAAGAATTGGCGATGAAAGACGAAGAAGCGTTACTGGCGGGGATCGGTTACGGACGCATCACCACGCGGCATGCGCTCGCCAAGTTGCTCCCGCCCGATAAGCTCGACGGCGGGCTTAAAAAGGCCGATGGCGCGCTCGAGTCGCTGTTTCGCCTGGTATCGAAGCAGAAGCGCGGTTTGGGCATTCGCGTCAAGGGCGTCGACGACGTGCTGGTGCGTTTTGCATTGTGCTGCCATCCGCTGCCCGGTGAGCATATCATCGGTTTCATCACGCGCGGTCGCGGCGTCACCATCCACACCGTCGGTTGTCCGACCGTGTTGGAAAGCGATCCTCAGCGAAAAATCGACGTGAGTTGGGAAGCGACCGACCAGGCGCCACGACCGGTGAAGATTGAAGTGACGTGTGTCGACCGGCCCGGTTTGCTGGCCGCGATCAGCGCCGCTATTACCAACGCCGACGCCAATATCGCGCGGGCTCAAGTGCGAACTTTTACCAGCCAGCGTGCGATCAATACCTTCGAGGTGATGATTAAAGATTCCGAGCACCTCAATCGCGTGCTGCAAAATATCGCGAAGGTTGAGGGCGTCTACAGGGCCGTGCGCGCGCGTGGCAGAACCGGCGGCAAAGTGGAGTCAGATCACTCCCAGAAAGAGGAGCTGCACTGATGCCGGCGGGCAGATAGGCTACGCGACTTTCTGAACTCGGCCCGAGTGTATGCAATCGGTGCAAACCAGAGCGCGCTTGACTTGCCCTTCAAACTTGGCTTTGACGCGCTGGAGGTTGGGGCGCCAGGTGCGCTTGGACTTGTTGTTGGCGTGGCTCACGTTGTAACCGACCGACCTTTTCTTCCCGCAAATCGTACAAGCTCTAGCCATTTTACTTTCGTATCCTCTCAATGATCTCAGTTGTTGAAAACCCCTTCAAATACGGGATCACGGCTACACGCCCGCCATCCCGTTCGACGATATCGGCGCCGATAATTTTGTCGGCGCTCCAGTCGCCGCCCTTGGCCAATACATTCGGTTTGATCGCGGCGATGAGCTGATAGGGATCGGGCTCATCGAATAGAACTACATAATCTACCATCTCCATAGCCGCGATCAACTCGATCCGGTCGTTTTCCGGCAGGATTGGCCGCGTCGGGCCCTTGATCGTCTCGACCGAGCGGTCGCTATTAATCCCAACGATGAGAACATCGCCGGCGGCTTTGGCTTGCCGCAAAATATGCACATGGCCCCGGTGCAAAAGGTCGAAACAGCCGTTGGTAAAGACGACGCTTTTGCCGCTTTGCCGCGCCTGGGCGGCGACGCCGGCGATCTCGTCCAGACTTTTGAGCTTGCCCGACACTTTGCTTGGCGTAGCATGATAACGTGTTGTTTTCAATTAAAAATCGCCGTAACGGGACGCGAGCTAGCTTGACCCTGGAGCAAAACTTCGCTAAGGTCGAGTGCACGACCAAAAGCACATCTGGTTATTTCAATTCCGCGTCAATTTAGGAGGCCAACATGGAATATCAGGATCTCAGGGATTGGATCCAAATCTCTGAGGAGATGGGCGAACTTAAGACACTGAAGGGCTGCGACTGGAATCTGGAGATCGGCGCAATCACCGAACTTGTGGCCCATAAAGAAGACGGCCCGGCCGTGCTTTTCGAGGACATCAAAGGCTATCCCAAGGGCTACCGGGTGCTGTCCAACTCACTCTCATCGCGCAAGCGACTAGCGCTTACGTTGGGGCTTCCTTCGGGCGAAACCAAGATGGATTTCGTCAAAATCTGGAAAGACAATTACAAGAGCATCAAGCCGGTGCCGGCCAAATTCGTCAAGCAAAGCGCTTTATTCGATAACGTCTACAAAGACGGCGATATCGACATGTTCAAGTTCCCGACACCGCTTTGGCATGACAAAGACGGCGGCCGTTACATCGGTACGGGCAGCGTCGATATCACGCGCGACCCGGAGGAAGGCTGGGTCAACTACGGCACCTACCGGGTCATGATCCATGACAAGAACAAGCTGGGCTTCTATATTTCACCGGGCAAGCACGGCCGCATTCAGCGGGAAAAATACGCCGCCAGCGGCAAGCCTTTCAAAATTGCCATGTCGTTCGGCCACGATCCGCTCACTTTCCTGGCTGGCAGCATCGAAGTGCCGTACGGCGTGCCTGAATACGAATTCATCGGCGGTTTGCGCGGCGCGCCGTTCGAGATGATCGAAGGCGAATACTCCGGTCTGCCGATTCCGGCAAATGCAGAAATCGTCGTTGAGGGTGATGTTCATTTCGATAATCCTAAGGTGGAAGGTCCGTTCGGCGAATGGACCGGCTATTACGCCAGCGCGGAACGCGCCGAACCCTGGGTCGAGGTAAAGCGGCTTTATCACCGCAACGATCCGATTATCCTTGGCTCGCCTCCAGGCAGGCCGCCGGCAGAACTCGGCTGGTACCGCTCGTATCTCCGCTCCGCTCTGATTTGGGACGAGATGGAAAAAGCCGGTGTGCCGGATGTCAAAGGCGTGTGGCTTACGGTTTCCGGCGGCAGCCGTTTGATGATGTGCGTATCGATCAAGCAGCGCTATCCGGGGCATGCCAAGCAGGCGGCGGTCGTCGCATCGCAATGTCATGCCGGCGCTTACCTCGGCCGTTTCGTGGTTGTCGTCGACGACGATATCGATCCGTCGAACACCGACGACGTGATCTGGGCAATGTCGACTCGCTGCGAGCCCGAGCAGGACATCGACATTTTGCGGCGCTGCTGGAGCGGTCCGCTCGATCCGGTCATTCATCCGACCAAGAAGGGCTTCAACTCGCGCGCGATTATCGACGCGACCCGGCCCTACGAGTGGATGAAAGATTTCCCGCCGGTCGCCGAATCGAGCAAGGAAGTGCTCGACGCCACGGCCAAGAAGTGGGGCGCCGAGTTGTTCGGAAGCAACGGCAAAAAGTAAGCGCGCTCAGGACAAAACGTTCCTAACACTAACTAGAAGGCAAGTCGATCACGAGGGTGGTCGGCTTGCCTTTTTTTATGACTTCGAGCTTGATTTGGGCCGACGACTTGGCCGCTTGGATCGCGGTTTCAAGCTCTTTGGCCGAAGCAACCCTCTGCTCGTTAACTTTAGTAATAATGTCGCCGCGCTGCAGCCCCGCCTTCATGGCGGCGCTGCCGACCAGCACGTCGGTCACAATGACGCCTTTTTGTTGCTCGCTGTCGAAAAGTTTGGCCAGCTCAGCCGTCAAATCTTGCGCCTGGACGCCTAATTTTTTTTGCGTTTGCTCGGCGCGGGCGGAATCGGCCGGCAGCGGCTTGGATTTGGCCAGCACTTGAGCCGAGACAAAGATCGGCGCCTTCATGCGCAACGCAAGCGCGATGGCATCGCTCGGCCGGCTGTCGATTTGCAGTTGCTGGCCTTTGGCCGCCAGCGAAAGAAGCGCAAAATAAGTGTTGTTGCGCAGCTCGGTGATCGTGACGCGTTGCAAGGTCGCGTTGAGTCCCTGGAGAATATTGCGGATCAAGTCATGGGTCAGCGGACGCGGAAGTTTGACATGCTCCAGTTCCAAGGCAATGGCTTTCGCCTCCGGCACGTCGATCCAGATCGGCAGCGCTCGCTTATCGGCGATGGTTTCAAGAACAACGACCGGCGTTTGGCTATTGGGATCGATCAAGAGCGTCTTGACCTTTGTCTCGACCGAGGTGGTTTCCTGCGCGGCCCGAAGATCGGACAGCGGCATTGCGAGCGTAACTAAGAGGATTAGACAATAGGTTGATTTCATGAACGCCTCCTGGCCGCATATGGGCCAATCGCCTGGTCGGTGAATTAGCGCGCTGAGACCTGTTCGCTGCGCGGGTTTTCTTGACCGCGGCATATGCGCTACATTATCGTCGAAGAATGGAGTGGAACCAAGGGTGAAAATCCAAATTCTTTCCGCCGAAATGGCGAGCCGGATTGCCGCCGGCGAAGTGGTGGAGCGTCCGGCGTCGGTGGTGAAGGAACTGGTCGAGAACTCGCTGGACGCCAAGGCCACGGAAATTTTCGTGTGGCTCGAAAGAAGCGGCAGCTCGCTTATTCGCGTCACGGACAACGGGGAAGGCATGGCGGCCGAGGACCTGGACCTTGCGGTCGAACGCCACGCCACCAGCAAGCTCAGAGAAGACCAAGATCTATTCCGCATCGCGACCCTGGGTTTTCGCGGCGAGGCGTTGCCGAGCATCGGCGCGGTGTCGCGGATGGCGATCACCTCCCGGGCGCGAAGCGCGCCGAGCGGTCATCGTCTCTGCGTCGATGGCGGCAAGAAAGACGAGATTCGCCCTACCGGCACGACTCTCGGAACGACGATCGAGATCAAAGACATTTTTTTTAATACACCGGCGCGGCGCAAGTTTCTTAAAGCGCCGGCCACCGAGTTGAGCCATATTTGCGACGTGATCAACCGTATGGCGTTGGCTCATCCTCAGGTTCACTTCCGTTTGCACCATGATGCCCGCACGGTTGCCGATTATATCGCGGTTAGCGACCCCAAGGACCGGTTGTCCCAGGTTTTCGGACGCGACGTCGCCAGGGGGTTGGCTTCCTTTCAATGGAGTCAGGGCGAGCTTGCGGCGCACGGCTTCCTGAGCTCGGCTCCAGCATCGTATCCCAACGCGCGCTATCTTTTGACCTTTGTCAACCGGCGCTACGTGCGCGACAAAGTCCTCACGCACGCGGTTCTGTTCGGCTATGAAACTTTACTGATGAAGGGGCAATACCCGGCCGTCGTGTTGTTTCTCGAGCTGCCCTTCGGCGAAGTGGACGTGAACGTTCATCCGGCGAAGTATGAAGTGCGCTTTCGCCGCCAGTCGGATGTCCATCAGGCGGTTTCCCGGGCGATCCGCCAGGCGCTCCAACAGGAAGCGAAGGAGCCGGCGCCGAGAGGTTTCGTGACTGCGGCTGGGTCGTTTCTCAACGTAGGCGAAGCGCCGCTGCCGTACGTCGCGTCGCTGCTTTCCGTGCGGAGTGAAGCTGGGCCGATGCGCGCGACGCTCCCAGCGTTGCCGCCGCGCGCGGAAGGGTCGCAGCAGGGGTTCTTTTCCTCGATGCGTATTCTTGGACAGATCCTCGGCTGCTATCTAGTTTGCGCTTCGGCGGAGGGGTTGGCGCTGATCGACCAGCACGCCGCCCATGAACGAGTGGCTTTCGAGAGGCTGCGCCATCAGCTGGACGCCGGCAAAGTGGAAAGCCAGAGCCTTTTGATGTCGCAGACGGTCGAGTTAAGCGCGGGCGAGATGATGCTCTTGGAGCAAAATCTCGCTGTGCTGGAATGCTTCGGCTTCGCGCTGGAACCGTTCGGTCCCGGTGCCTATGCGATTACCGCGGTGCCCGCGTTATTGCCGGCCGGCGACTACAGCCAAGTGGTGCGCCAGATGGTCGCCGAGTTGGCCGAGGTCGACGTCTCAGCGAAGCTGCGCCAGCATCTCGAAGAGCGCCTGGCGACCCTCGCGTGTCATAGCGTCATCCGCGCCAATCGCGTCCTCGAATTGGACGAGATGCGCGCCTTGCTCAGCGACTTGGATCGAATCGAATTCGCCACTCAATGCCCGCATGGCCGGCCGGTCTTGCTCGAGTTCCGGCGCGAGGAGCTCGAAAAACTCTTCAAACGGATTATCTGAAAAGCCGCTCGCGCGGAGCCTCGGTCTTTCGTTTGTTCATGAAACCCAAGCTGGTCATCGTTCTCGGTCCGACCGCAGTAGGCAAAAGCGAGCTGGCGTTGGAGTTGGCTGCAAGCGTCGATGCCGAGATCATCAACGCCGATTCCCAGCAAGTGTATCGCTACATGGACATCGGCACGGGGAAGCTATCCAGTGCCGACCGAAAGCGCGTACCGCATCATCTGATCGATTTGGTCGATCCGGACGAGGAGTTCAACGTCGCGCTGTTTCGCCGGTTGGCAACCGACGCCATTGAAGAGATTCAGCGGCGCGGGAAAAATGTCGTTGTCTGCGGCGGTACCGGGCTTTACCTCAAGGCGCTCACGCACGGACTTTTCACCGGCCCCGGCCAGGACCCGGAATTCCGCCGGACCTTGGCAGGGGAGATCGCTAAAAGCGGTCTTACAACTCTCTACCAACGGCTGATCGCAATTGACCCGAGTGTTCCTTCGTCGATCCATCCTAACGATCGCCAACGCATCATTCGCGCCCTGGAAGTTTTCGAAGTGACCGGCCGGCCGCTCAGCGCCTGGCAGAATGAGCATTCTTTCGAGGAAGAACCGTTTGAGATCGTTAAAATCGGTTTGATGCGCGAGCGCGCCGAGCTATATGATCAGATCAACCGGCGCAGCGAACGGATGATTCAAGAAGGTTTGCTCGAAGAGGTCCGTGGCCTAGTGACACGGGGATTCGGTTTGGATCTAAAGCCGCTGCGCAGCGTCGGCTACCGCCAGATGGGGGCGGTGATTCGCGGCGAGGCGGATTTGACCGACGCCGCGGAGGAAATGAAACAGGAAAGCCGCCG
The DNA here is from genome assembly GCA_050735675.1 of Binatia bacterium. GTDB lineage: Bacteria > Desulfobacterota > Binatia > UBA9968 > UBA9968 > DP-20. The sequence continues at coordinate 60,814 of JBOHVN010000267.1, forward strand.
TCTCGCCAAACGGCAGCTCACTTGGTTTCGCCAGGACGGCGAAATTCGCTGGTATCATCCGCAAACAGAGAAGCAGGAAGTTTTCCAGGCCGCTGCCGAGTTTTTACATTAGCGCGCCGGGCGATCCGGTTTGCACGAAGCATCAGGAGTGAACATGAGTCACCGATTATTTTCGTTCTGTCGATCAGTTGCCGCGCTGGCAATTTTTATCATTCTGCCGAGCGGCAGCCACGGTGCGGATGCGGCTTTCAACTGGAAAGCGCTGGAGGATGAAGCGGTCTCGCTGCTAAGCCGCTACCTCCAAATCGATACGACCAACCCGCCGGGTAACGAAATCAAGGCAGCGCAATTTTTCAAAGAAATTTTCGATCGCGAAGGCATCGAAGCTAAGATCATCGAATCGGCGCCGCGCAGAGGCAACATCTATGCGAGACTGCGCGGCGACGGCTCGAAGAAAGGCGTGCTGCTGCTCAACCACATGGACGTGGTCCCTGCCGACGCAAAACTGTGGCAGGAGCCGCCGTTCGGCGGCGTCATCAAAGACGGGGTGATCTGGGGGCGCGGCGCGATCGACAACAAGGGCGGCGGCGTCATGGCGCTCACGACGCTGCTCGCGCTCAAGCGCCAAAACGCCCGGCTCAAAGGCGATGTGATTTTTCTCGGCACCGCCGACGAGGAAGCCGGCGGCGTGTTCGGCGCCGGTTACTGTCTCGAAAAGCATCCAGAGCTTTTCAAAGATGTCAGTGTAGTGTTGAACGAAGGCGGCGGCATTCGCCTCGCCGAAGATGGCCGCGCGCGCCTGTACAGCGTCGGCGTGGCGGAAAAAGTTCCGCTCTGGTTGAAGCTAACGGCGCCCGGCACGCCGGGTCACGCCGCTTCGCCGGGAGGCGATCAAGCGGTGCTGAAGCTAATTAGCGCCCTTAGCCGGATCGCAAGCTATCAGAGCCCGATTAAAGTTGTCCCGGAGGTGCAGAAGTTTTATGCCGACAGCGCGGCGTCCGCGCCGGCAGCTCGACGCGAGCAGTACCTGGATCTGCGTAAAGCGTTGCAGGATCCCGGGTTCGCCGCCGAGTTTCTCAGAGACCGCAGCAACAACGCGCGGGTGCGCAATACGATTTCCATCACGCGCCTAAAAGGCTCCGATAAGATCAACGTGATTCCCGCTGAAGCGTCGGCCGAAATCGATGTGCGGTTGCTGCCCGGCGAAGAGCCACAGGCTTTTATCAATGAAATGCGCCGCACGGTTGCCGACGATTCGATCAAGATTGAAATTTTACTCTCTCGCGCCGCCGCGGTTTCGCCGCCGAGTTCGGATGCGCTGAAGGTGATCGAGCAATATGCTCAAGCCAAAGATCCCGGAACGCCGATATTGTTTCCGATGGGAAACGGCTTCACCGACTGCCACTTCTTTCGCACCCAAGGTATCCCCTGTTTAGGGTTCCTCCCCAGGCGCAGCCGTCCCAGCGAAACCGGCATGGTCCACGGCATCAATGAACGAGTTTCAGTCGAGAGTCTAAAGTCCGACATCCGCGCGATGTATGAAATCGTCAGCAAACTGGCTGCGGAATAATCCGGACGGCGTCTTGGGCGGGTTTTCCCGTAGGGCCGGTTTGAACCCCGTCCCTACGCGCCGGACAACCCAGGGCATAGCGGGCCTCAACAGCACGGGAGCGGATTTTCGATGAGATCGTACACATGATCGAAAGTCACCTCGTTGATGCGCGCGAGAATTTTGAACGTCCGCGGCGGCTCGTTTTTGAGAAACACCATGATCGCGGTTTCCACCGGCGGGCAGCCGGTTTTTACGCAAGGGACTTCTTTGACGACAATCGGCGCGTCGGGCGGAAACGTTAAGATCGTTTGAACCCAGTAACGGATCTGATCGAGAGTAAACTTGGAGACGTCCTGCTTGCGGCCGAAAGGATCGATCTCCTCGGACGATGACGCGCCATTCTCGGTCGTTACGCAGTCCATGAATCCTTGGGTGATTTTCTCTTTATCCAAGTTCCGGCCGATGAAGACCAAACGGTTGAGCCGCTCTTCTTCTTGCGCCCAGGCGCGTCCGGGCCGGCCTTCGAATAAAAGGTGCACGCCCTGAAAGACGAACTGGTCGGGATCTTTGCGCAGGTTTAAAATTCCCTTCATGCGCATGATCTGCTCGCCGAAAGCGGCGAGCAGCTCGCGAAACCACTGGCTTACCTTGAGGCCGTCCAAGTCCCCCGGCGTCGTGATCGCCACGGTTTCGATGTCGTCGGTATGGCTGTGGTGATCGTCGTGTTTTTCGGCTTTTACTTCGATATCGAGGCTGCGCAGGTCCAACACCGTGTCGATATCGACGTCGGAATTGCGCGTCTGGCAGATGCGCGCGGCGCCGTTCAGATTGCGAATCTTGTATTCGAGTTCGGGAAGGTCTTCCGGATTGATCAGATCGATCTTGTTGAGCAGCACCATATCGGCAAAGGCGATCTGCTCCTTCGATTCGGGGGAGGCGCCGAGTTGCTGAAAGATATGCTTGGCGTCGACGACGGTGACGACGCCGTTTAGCTGGAATTCGCTTTTGATTCGATCGTCGAGGAAAAAGGTCTGCACGACCGGGGCCGGATCGGCAAGGCCGGTGGTCTCGATCATCAGCGTGTCGAATTTGTCGCGGTGCTCGAGGAGCTGGAACAAGCTGCGCAACAAGTCGCCGCGCACGGTGCAGCAAATGCAGCCGTTGCTCATTTCGACGACTTCCTGATCCGACGAGATCAGCAAATGATGGTCGATGCCGACTTCGCCGAATTCATTGACGATGACGGCAACGCGGCGGCCGTGGTTTGCGGTCAATATTCGATTGAGCAAAGTGGTTTTTCCGGCGCCCAGAAATCCGGTGAGAACGGTGACGGGTACTCTATGATCGTGGGTTGGCGCCATGCGCTTGAAATCCTTGCGTGATTGTTTTCTAAAGTAACAACCAGCCGGAAACGAGTCAACTTTGATCTTTTCCGTTTTGTTTTAAGGAGGGCGCGTCGCCATGAAGTTGAAAGGGAAAGTGGCTTTTATCACGGGCTTCGGCTCCGGTCTTGGGCAGGCGATCGCCGTCATGTTCGCGCGGGAAGGCGCCGCGGTAGCGGGCACCTCTCCTACTGAATCTAAGGGTCAGGAAACCATCGCCAGGGTGGAAAAACTTGGCGGCAAAGCGCTTTATTGGCCTGGCGATGTTGCCAATTCCGCGCAAATGAGAACTTTGATCGACGAAACGGCGCGCCAGTTGGGCGGCATCGATATCGTCGTCAACAGCGGCGGCGTGCGCACCAACGGCAGCATCACCGACATCAGCGAAGACGATTGGGACCGCACGCTCGATGTCAATCTCAAAGGCGCGTTTATCGTGTCGCGCCTGGCGATCCCGCACATGATCAAGCGCGGCGGCGGCGTTATTCTTCATATCGCGGCACGCTCGGGCATGCTCGGTCAATCGGGCCGCGCGGCTTACTGCGCGTCGAAAGGCGGCATGGTGCGCCTGACCGAAGCGATGGCGATGGATCACGCGCCGGACAAGATCCGCGTCAATTGCATTTGCCCCGGACCGACGCGCACGCCGATGGTCGATACCTCCACACCCGAGAAGCTTGCCCGTTACAAGACCCGAGTGCCGATCGGGCGCATCGGCGAGCCGGACGACGTCGCTTACGCGGCGCTTTATCTGGCTTCGGATGAGGCCTCGATGGTGACTGCGGCGATTTTGCCGGTAGACGGCGGTATGCGGCTCACCGGGCCGTAAAGAAGTAGCCGGCCATCAGTTGGCAGGTTTCAGAGATTCAATCATCGAACTCGTAGTAAGGATGGAGAGATGCTCGACGTACGGCCAATCGGGATCGAAGATTATGCGGAACGCTGCAGCACGCCGTTATCGGCTTTGCATGACAAGCTTTGGGTAGAAACCTATGCCAAGACCCACAGTCCCGGCATGATGGTTGGGCCGGTCGAGGGACAATTCCTGAAAATGCTGGCCGTGATGACCGGCACCCGGCGCATTCTTGAGATCGGCATGTTTACCGGCTACAGCACGCTGGCTTGGGCGGAAGCGCTGCCGAAAGATGGCCGGGTGGTGACCTGTGAAATCAATCCCGAGACGACGGACATCGCCAAGCGCTATTTCGCCGAGAGCCCGCACGGCGGCAAAATCGAAATCATTCTGCCGGTGCGGGATGGAATTATGTTGGTGCGGAAGCTTTAGTCGTTTCAGGCCTGCCAACGTTCTAACTTCGCCAAGCTATGTTGCAAATCTTTCGACAGCGGCGCCGACCACTCGCGTAGCTTGCCGGCATATTTCAGCTTTAATCTCTCCGCGTGGAGAAACTGGCGCTTTAAACCGAATTCTTTCCGGAACCGTTTATTAAATCCGAAGTCGCCATGCTGATCGTCCATGACGACGGGGTAGCCGAGCTGGGCGAAGTGGAGACGGATTTGGTGCAGGCGCCCGGTGTCGATAGTCACGCGAACGAGGGTGGTTTCTGAGAAGCGCTTCACAACTCGATAGCGTGTGAGGGCGCGAACAGGCCTACCCTCTCTCCCCGGCAAGGGAAAGTCGATCCTGCCTTCATTCAAAGGGACTCGGCCAACAATCATGCACAGGTATTCTTTGCCGACCTCGCCTGACTCGAAGATCTTCATGAATTCATCCGCAGTCTCCTGATTTTTGGCAATCATCAACAGTCCCGACGTGTCCTTATCGAGGCGGTGAACCAGCCGCGGTTTGATATCCCGGCGACGATAGTGGCTCTCTAAAATGCCTAAGATCGATTTTCGCTTGCTGACGGTTTTCCCTTCATGAACGGCGAGCCCCGCGGTTTTGTTGATGACCAAGAGCGATTCATCCTCAAAAATCCTCTCGAAGCGCGGACCACTCGGGGGTGGAGCCGTGGTGAGTTCAAAGGGAAGATAGAGTTGGATGCGGTCACCGGCGCGAATCGGGTCATCCTGTTTTGCCCGCCGGCCGTTGATGCGCACTCCGCTTTTGCGGAAGAGTTTTCTGACATAACCGATCGGGAATTCTCTTTTAAGAAAGGTCCCGAGTTGTTTGGGCGTCTCATTTGCCGGGATGACGATTTCGCGCATTTACCAGTGTGATAGCGGCACAATCCCGGTAGAGTCAAGCTTGTATCGCGCCAATATTTGCAATAGTTCAAGGATTAAGATAGGTTACGTGGATGGCGCCAAGGCATTTAGCGTTGATTGGTGCGCCGGGCGAGGTTGTCATTGAGCCCTAATGAGCCGGTCGATGTTCTAAGAAAAAAAATCGATCAAATTGATGCCAAAGTCGTTGAACTTCTAAATGATCGGGCTTCCCTGGCGCAAAGGATTGGCCATTTCAAAAGCCGGAGCAATCAAGAGGTTTACGCCCCCCATCGCGAGAAAGAAGTACTCGAGCGCGTCAGCGAATTAAGTCGCGGCCCGCTGCCCCAACAATCCGTTCGCGCCGTTTTCCGAGAGATCATTTCCGGCTGCCGCTCGCTCGAAGGGCCGCTTAACGTGGCGTTCTTCGGCGCCGAGGCGACCTACACTCATCTGGCGGCGCGGGAAAAATTCGGTGCGACGGCGAATTTACGGCCGACGGCGAGCATCCCGGAGGTATTCCAGGAAGTCGCTCGAGGGCGCGTAGCCTTCGGCGTGGTGCCGATCGAGAACTCGACCGAAGGAGTGGTCGCGCACACGCTGGACCAACTGGTCGAGTCGGATCTGCAAATCGTCGCGGAGATTTTTCAGGACATTCACCATAATCTGTTATCCCTTTCCGGTAAGGTTGAGGACGTTCGGCGGGTCATTTCGCATCCGCAGGCGCTGGCGCAGTGCCGCGACTGGCTGGCGCGCCATTTTCCGTCGGTTCCGGTGGAAGAAGTGGCGAGCACGGCGCATGCGGCGATCAGAGCGGCGGGTGATGGATCGTTGGCCGCGATTTCCAGCGCCATGGCGAAGGACGTTTACAATCTTCAAGCTGTGGCGGCGAATATCGAGGATCAGAGCGCCAACATCACAAGGTTTCTGGTCATCGGCAAAATGAGCGCGCCGCCGACCGGCGACGATAAAACATCGCTGGTGTTTTCGGTGCAGGACAGGCCCGGCGTGTTGCATCGCATGCTGCAGCCGTTTGCCCGCAGCCGGATCAATCTCAGCAAAATCGAGTCGCGGCCGATCAAAGACAAGCCTTGGGAGTATTTGTTCTTTCTCGACCTGCGCGGCCATCGCGAGCAGAAGGCGGTCAAAAAGGCGCTCGCCGGTCTGGAGAAGAATTGTTCGTTTTTGAAAATTATGGGTTCCTATCCGAGCGGCAGATGAAAACAGTCGAGCAAGTTGCGGAATATATTCGTTCGTTGATCCCGTACGAGCCAGGGAAGCCGATCGAAGAGGTGGAGCGCGAATACCGCATCGCCAACTCGGTCAAGCTCGCTTCCAACGAAAATCCGCTGGGGCCGTCGCCTAAAGCATTGACCGCGATCCGCGAGAAAATAGATCAGCTGAATCTTTATCCCGACGGCGACTGTTTCTATTTGAAGCAGGGTCTGTCACGCAAGCTCGGCGTGGCGCCGGAGAAGCTGATTTTCGGCAACGGATCGAATGAGATCATTGAGCTTGCCGCCCGAACTTTCATGCGCCCAGGCGACGAAGCGGTGATGGCGGAGCAAGCGTTCGTGGTTTATCAGTTGATCGTCCAGGCCGTCGGTGGCCAGAGCCGCGCCGTGCCGCTTAAATTCTTCACGCACGATCTGCCCGCGCTCGCTGAAGCGGTGTCGCCGCGCACTCGCATGGTATTTTTGGCCAATCCGAACAATCCGACCGGGACCATTTTCCGCCGCGATGAATGGGAGCGCTTCCTCGCCCAAGTGTCGCGCGATGTGCTCTTGATCGTCGACGAGGCTTATTTCGAGTACGTTCAAGACACCGATTATCCGGACTCGCTGCGCTATCATACCGATGATCGCGCGATCATTACGCTGCGGACTTTTTCCAAGCTCTACGGCCTGGCTGGCCTGCGCATCGGTTACGGAGTCGGTTCAAAGGAGCTTATCAGCCTGATGCAACGAGTGCGCCAACCATTCAACGTCAACGCGCCGGCGCAGTGGGCTGCTGTGGCCGCGTTGGATGATCTCGATCATGTGCAGCGAAGCCTGGACGTTAACCGCCAGGGTCTGGAGTATCTGCAGGGCGAGTTTCGCAGGCTCGGCTTGGAGTTCGTGCCGAGCCGCGCCAATTTTGTTTTGCTGCGCGTCGGCAAGGGACAAGAGGTCTTTCAGCGACTACTCGAGCAGGGCGTCATCGTTCGGCCTATGGCGGGCTACCGCTTTCCCGAGCACGTGCGCGTGACGGTCGGCACCATGGAAGAGAACCGCAAGTTTATCGCCGCGCTGGAGAACGTCATCCGGTCGACTTAATCCCCCATGTTCAGGAATTGACCATTGGCAGTGATGTTTAAAAAGGTTGTCATGGCCGGTGTCGGGCTGATCTGCGGCTCGCTGGCTTTGGACATGCGCCGGTCAAAGTTGGCCAAAGAAATCATCGGCTACGGCCGCGGCGAGGCCAATCTGCGTCTGGCCAAACGCAAGCGCATCATCGATCATTATTTTCTCAGCCCGGAAGAGTTTCCGGCGGACGTGGATTTGCTCATGATGGGCACGCCCGTGGAAGCGATCGCGCCTCTGACCGAGGCATTCTTGCCGCGGCTTGAAGCGGATTGCATTATCAGCGACGTCGGCAGCGTCAAAGGCGAGATCGTCCACGCCATGGAACGGCTGTTACCAAAAAATATTTCCTTCGTCGCCGGCCATCCGATTGCCGGCAGCGAACAGTGGGGCGCGCAAGCGGCGCGTTCCGGCTTATTCGTGCGCCATCGCTGTATTCTGACGCCGACCCGAAAAACCGATCGCGGGGCGCTCGGCAAAATCGCCGCGCTCTGGCGCAGAGTCGGTGCCGAGGTCGAAATCATGGCGCCGGATGTGCACGACCATGTGCTCGGCGTGATCAGCCATCTGCCGCATGTTTTGGTTTATGCGCTGGTCAATGCCTTGGAGCGCCAGCCGCTCAACGGCATCGATTTAAAAAAATACTGCGCCGGCGGTTTCAAGGACTTCACTCGCATCGCTTCGAGCCGGCCCGAGCTCTGGCGCGATATTTGTTTGATGAACCGCGGCGCGCTGGGACGCTCCCTCGGCGGCTACATTAAATATTTGCAGCAAATCGAGCGCTGGATTCGCGACGGCAAGGGCGCCGCCCTGGAAAAAGAATTCGCGCGCGCTTACGACATCCGCGCGCAGATTCCATGATAACTGGGAGATGAAACGGATCGACCCGATCAAGAGACCTTTGCGCGGCAAGATCGCGGTGCCGGGCGATAAATCGATCGCGCACCGCGCGGTGATTTTCTCCGCCATCGCGGACGGCCAGAGCCGCATATTCAATCTCTCCGGCGGCGACGATAACTCGCGCACGGTGCGCGCGTTTCGCCAAATGGGCGCCGAGATTTATCGGGATGGCGGCGCACTTTGCGTGGAAGGCAAGGGATGGGAGGGGCTGCATGCGCCGGCGGCGCCGCTCGATTGCGGCAATTCCGGCACGACCATGCGGCTTTTGTCCGGACTCCTGGCCGGCCGGCCTTTTCGAAGCGAGTTGGACGGCGACGCGTCGCTGCGCCAGCGGCCGATGCAGCGGGTGATCGATCCTTTGAGCGAAATGGGCGCGCGCATCAAGAGCCGCGGCGGCAACGGCTTGGCGCCGTTGGAAATCGACGGCGGCGGCCTGCGCGGTATTCAATACCGCATGCCGATGGCGAGCGCGCAGGTGAAGTCAGCCCTCGTGCTGGCGGCGATGCAAGCCCAGGGACGGACGGTTATCGAGCAGCCGCAGAGATCGCGCGATCACACAGAAGTGATGCTTGCCGGCTTCGGTGGCAATATTTCGGTGAAGGGTTCGACGATCGTCGTCGATGGCGAAGGACATCTTACTGGGCAGAATGTGCACATTCCCGGGGATATTTCGTCCGCGGCATTTTTCTTGGTTGCGGCGGCGATGATTCCGGGATCGGATTTGGTCTTGCGCGACGTCGGCTGTAACCCGACGCGCGACGGCGCGGTCGAAGTTCTCCGGTGCATGGGGGCGTCGATTGAATTGATCGGCGAACGCTTCGAGGCGGGCGAGCGGGTCGCCGATATTCATGTCACCGGCGGGCCATTAAAAGGGATTGACGTGGGCGCCGAGCTGGTCGCGCGCACCATCGACGAGTATCCCATTCTCGCCGTCGCCGCGGCCGTAGCCGAGGGGGTCACCACCTTCTCCGGCGTCAACGAGCTGCGCTACAAAGAATCGGATCGCATCATGGCGATGACCGAGGGGTTGCGCGCGCTCGGCGTCGCGGTCGAGGAGCGCGCTGACGGCATGACCATCGAGGGCGGCAAGCGCCTACGCGGCGGATCGGTCAAGAGTTACGCGGATCACCGCATCGCCATGTCGTTTGCCGTCGCCGGATTAGTGAGCGAGAAAGGCGTCGAAGTCGACGATGCTGCGTGCGTCGATATTTCGTTCCCGGTGTTCTTTGATTTGCTGGGGCAAATTTGTTTGCATTAGGATCTGAGACAGAGGATAGTCGCGCGACTAGGGGGAGGGATTGATCATCGCTATCGACGGGCCGTCCGGAGCCGGTAAGAGTACTCTGGCCAAGCGCTTGGCGAAGGAGCTTAATTTTGTCTACCTGGACACCGGCGCCATGTATCGCGCCCTGGCTTTGAAGGTCTTGCGTGAAGGTATCGATTTGGCGGATGATGCTGCCCGTCTGGCGGAGTTGGTACGAGTGACGGAAATCGGTTTGCAAGAACAGCGCGGCAGGCTCGAAGTACTGCTCGATGGCCGCGACGTGGCCATCGAGATCCGCACGCCGGAAGTAAGCCAGATGGCGTCCAAGGTCTCGGCGCTGCGCGTCGTCAGGGCACGCATGCTCGAGCTGCAGCGTGCCATGGGACGGCGCGACGGCGTCGTCGCCGAAGGGCGCGATATCGGCACGGTGATATTTCCCGCGGCCGAGGTCAAGATTTTTCTCGACGCTTCGATTCGAGAGCGAGCCCGGCGCCGCTACGACGAGCTCAAAACCGCCGGCCGGGCGGTGAACTTCGCTGAGACTCTGCGCGAGATCGAAGAGCGCGATAAAAGAGACAGCGAACGGGACCTGGCGCCGCTTTGCAAGGCTGAGGACGCCTTGCTGATCGATTCGTCGAACGTCAACGCGGATCAAGTCGCGGCCATGGTTTTAGCGGAAATTCAAAAGAAGATTAAAGAAAATTAAACAGATCGGAGTTGGTTTGCATGGCAGAACAGGATGAACAGAAGCAGGGCGCGAATGCAGGCGGCGCCAGCGAGTTTGAAGCGATGTTCGAGGAGAGCCTGCGCACGGTCAAGCCCGGGGGAGTCGTCAAAGGCAGGGTCGTCGGCATTACCGCGACGCATGTTCTGATCGATGTCGGCTATAAGTCCGAAGGACAGATTCCCATCCAAGAATTCACCGATCGCCAGGGCAACGTGCAGGTCAAGGTCGGCGGCGACGTCGACGTGTTTTTTGACTCTTCCGAAGGCGAAGGCGGCGGCATCGTGCTGTCGCGGCAACGGGCGGAGAATTTAAAAGTCTGGGAAGATCTCGAAAAGGCGTTCAACGAAGAGCAGGGCGTCGAGGGGCATATCGTCGGCAAAGTGAAAGGCGGTTTCAAGGTCGATGTCGGCGTGCCGGCTTTTCTTCCCGGCTCCCACGTGGATATCCGTCCAAGCCGTAACCTGGACCGCTTCATCGGCACCACCGACCGCTTCGCGCTGCTAAAGTTTAACCGCGCGCGCGGCAACGTCGTGGTGTCGCGCCGGGCGCTGCTGGAAAAGGAACGCGATTCGCTCAAACAAGAAATCTTAAAAGTGCTGGAAGAAGGGGTGATTCTCGAAGGCACGGTGAAAAACATCACGGGCTACGGCGCGTTTGTCGACCTCGGCGGCATCGACGGCATTCTGCATATCAGCGACATGTCCTGGGGGCGAATCAATCACCCGTCGGAGATCGTTCAGGTCGGCGAAAAGATCAAAGTCGTCGTGCTCAAGTTCGACGCCGAGAAGGAACGTATTTCTCTAGGCATGAAGCAGCTAACCCCGGATCCTTGGCACGCCGTCGCGGAGAAATTTCCGGTCGGCACGAGAGTCCAGGGCAAGGTGATCAGCTTGATGGATTATGGTGCGTTTGTCGAACTGGAAAGCGGCATCGAAGGGTTGGTGCATATCTCCGAAATGTCTTGGACGCGCAAGGTTGCTCATCCGTCGAAGATTCTTCAGGTCGGCCAGCAGGTCGAAGTCGTGGCGTTGAACGTCGATTCCGGCCACCGCCGCATTTCCCTGGGCCTCAAACAGGTCATGGCCAATCCATGGGAGGCTGCGAAAGACAAATATCCGGTCGGCGCCGTGGTCAAGGGACCGGTGCGGAATATTACCGATTTCGGCATTTTCGTTGGCATCGAGGAAGGCATCGACGGCCTTGTGCATATTTCCGATCTGCATTGGAGCAAAAAAGTCAAACACCCGTCGGAATTGTATAAGAAAGGTGATGTGGTCGAGGCGAAGGTGCTGGGTGTCAACGTCGAGAACGAGCGCTTTTCGCTCGGCATCAAGCAGCTCGCGCCAGACCCCTGGAAAGTCGTCGCGGACCGCCATCCGGTGGGCTCGAAGATCAAGGGCCAGGTCACCAGCGTGCCGGACTTCGGCGTTTTCGTGCGCATTGACGAAGGCGTGGAAGGGTTGATCCACGTCTCCCAGCTCAGCACCGAACGAGTCGATAAACCGTCGAGCCTGTTCAAAGTCGGCGATGAAGTCGAAGCCGAAGTCGTCAGCATCGAACCCGGCGAGCGCAAGATCGGCCTCAGCATCCGCGCCTTGCGCCGCACGGAAGAGCGCCAAGAGATGGAAAGCTACTTGAAACGGGAAAAAGAAGGCGGGCGATTTTCCTTCGAATCGCTTCTGGGCGATGAGCTCCGATTAGATAGAGATGAAGACAATGAGAGCGGGCGCAAAGGACGCGGCTAAGCTCTAGCCGGAAAATTCGCCTGGATTGCCATGTTTAGACATTATTCTATATTGCGCGGCTTCGGTGTGCTGTTTGTGTTTATCCTAGTCGTGTTCACCGGCGTGTTTTTCTACGCCTACATCACCGGCGGCGACTCCAAGGCATTGTCGATGTTCTCCGGCGACGGGGTTGCCGTCCTGCAAATCGAAGGCGCCATCGACGACTCGCAGACCGTGCTCGCCGAGCTCAAACGCTTTAAAGAAATGCCGTGGGTAAAGGCAATCGTGGTCCGGATTGATTCTCCGGGAGGGGCGGTCGCTCCCACTCAGGAAATTTTTCAAGAGATTCTGCGCTCTAAGAAAGAAAAGCCCTTCATCGCTTCGATGGGCAGCATGGCAACTTCGGGGGGCTACTACATCGCCGCCGCCTGCGACCAGATCATCGCCAATCCTGGCTCGCTGACCGGCTCGATCGGAGTGATCATGCAGCTCAGCAACGTCGAGGAGCTGATGAAAAAAATCGGCATCCGAGGCATCAACGTCAAGAGCGCGCCGAACAAGGATATCGGATCGCCGTTTCAACCGCTATCTCCGGAGGGTCTGAAAATTCTTCAGTCGCTAGTCGACAACGTCCACAGCCAATTCGTCGCCGCGGTGGCCAAGGGCCGGGGCATGGAGGAAGCCCAGGTTCGAAAACTTGCCGACGGCCGGATTTATTCAGGGGCGCAGGCCCAAGAGCTGGGATTGGTCGATCAATTCGGCACCCTGCGAGATGCCATCGATCTCGCCGCCACGCGCGCCGGCATAGACGGCGAACCGGCGGTCTACTACTCGCGCCCTGAACAAGAGCGCTGGTGGGAGCGCATGTTCATGGGCATCTTCGGGCGCCGGCTGCCCGGACGCGATCGCGGCTGGCTGCGCTACGAATGGTCGCCGTCGCTGCTCCAATAATCGACGGCGCCGCAAGCTTTATTCTGTAGAATTGAAAATATCTTTTATGTTGTGAGGGTGATGCTATGACAAAAAGGGACTTGATCGATGAGGTCAACAAACGATTCCCTCATCTTTCACGGCGGGATTCGGAAGTGATCATCAATGCTATTTTCGATTCCATGGTGGAAGCGCTGTCACAGGGAGATCGGATCGAGATCCGCGGGTTCGGCAGTTTCGTCGTGAAACACCGCCGCGCCAGGCAAGGGCGCAATCCCAAAAGCGGCGCCCTTGTGTCCGTGGCGGCCAAGCGCGTGCCTTTCTTTAAGGTCGGCAAAGAATTACGCCTGCGAGTGGACGGCAAGCCTTTCGACCCGGCCGATCTCGGAGACGATGAATGAAGCAGCTCTGGGCTCCTTGGCGCATGGCCTATATTGAAGAGGGCGCCAAGGAGGACGGCTGTATCTTCTGTACCAAGTTTCAAAACGCCGATCTCAGAGCCGGCCTCGTCCTGACGCACACCGCCCATACCGTCGTCATGCTGAACAAGTATCCGTACAACAACGGCCATCTGTTGCTGGCGCCCAAGCGTCATGAAAACAGTCTGGCGCAATTGCCGGTGGAGGCCTTTGTCGATCTCAACGAAACCTTGCGAGTTTCGATCGAAATCGTCCGCGAGGTTTTCAATTCCGGCGGCGTCAACGTCGGCATGAATCTCGGCAAATGCGCCGGCGCGGGGATCGAGGATCATCTCCACTGGCACATCGTGCCGCGCTGGGAGGGCGATACCAACTTTATGCCTGTGATCGGCGAGAGCCGAGTCATGCCGCAGCACCTGCTCGACAGCTACGATCGTTTGCACCCCCGGTTTCAAAATCTTTCCGCTTAATGCGTTGAGCCAAAAAAAATGATATCCTGGTAAACAATAAGGCGCCGGGCCGGCGCGAAAGAATCCCAAAAGATTTAGGTCGCAATTTTTCCACGGAGGAGGCCACAGCCAGTGAGCGAGGCAAAAACATTAGCGGAACTTAAAAAAAGCGGCATTGCAGTTTTGCCGGTGCGTGATGAGATGCGCAAGAATCTGGTTCGTCACTTGGAGAAGGGCGAACGTATTCTTCCCGGCATTATCGGCTATGACGACACGGTGATCCCGGAGATCGAGAACGCCATTCTGTCCGGCCATCACATGGTTTTCCTCGGCGAGCGCGGCCAGGGAAAGTCGCGCATCATTCGCGGGCTGACCAGCCTGCTCGACGAGCGCATTCCGATCATCCAGGGCTGTGAAATTAACGACAACCCGTTTCACCCGATTTGTCGAGTGTGCCGCAAGAAGGCGGCGGAGATGGGCGATTCGTTGTCCCTAGAGTGGATCGACCGCGATAGCCGGTATGGCGAGAAGCTCGCTACCCCCGACGTATCGATCGCCGATCTGGTCGGTGAAATCGATCCGATCAAGGTGGCCGAAGGACGTTATCTGGCCGACGAGGAAACCATTCACTACGGGCTCGTGCCGCGCACGAACCGCGGCGTGTTTGCGATCAACGAGTTGCCCGATTTGACCGAGAAAGTGCAGGTCGGTTTGTTCAACCTGATGGAAGAGAAGGATGTCCAAATCAAGGGCTACAAGATCCGCTTGCCGCTCGACGTGGTGATCGTTGCGAGCGCCAATCCGGAAGACTATACCAGCCGCGGCCGCATCATCACGCCGCTCAAAGACCGTTTCGACGTGCAGATTCGCACCCACTATCCGAAAAAGCTCGACGATGAAATTCATATCATGGAGCAGGAAGCGGCGCCGACCGATCAACGCAGCCGCAAGGTCGAAGTGCCGCGCTTCATGAAGGAGATCCTCGGCCACTTGACCTTCGAAGCGCGCAAGTCGAACGAAATCAATCAGGCCTCGGGCGTGAGCGTGCGCGTCACGATCAACAACTATGAGAGTATCATCAGCAATGCCGAGAAGCGCTCGTTGCGCTGCAAGGAGAATGAGATCGTGCCGCGCATCAGTGATTTACACTCGCTGATGGCGTCGACCGCGGGAAAGATCGAAATGGAATATGTCGGCGAAGACAAGAAAGAAGACGAGCTGGTCGAGAAGCTGGTCAACCGCTCCATCGTCAAAGTCTTCGATCAGTATTTCAGTCTGAATTCGCTTACGAAAGTCGTCGAGTATTTCAACTCCGGCTGGGGCGTCGAAGTGTCCGATCAGATGGCCGCGCAAGATTATCTGGAGGGCATCAAGGAAATTCCCGGCCTCAAAGAAGCGATCAAGTCCCTGGGCATTCAGGAGTCGCCGACCTTGATGGCGTCGGCGACGGAGTTCGTCCTCGAAGGGCTCCATCTGCACCAAAAGCTCAACAAGGATATCGAAGGCGGCCGGGTCACCTACGGCAAGTAAGTTTCCTCCATCCGAAGCCGTCTACTAAGCCGTTCATGGTTCATTTCCGTTATAGCCGCTGGAATGGCAGCACGCGCGATGCGCTCGACTCGGACTCCGTGTTCGATCAACTGAACGACTACATGAACGAGACCGGCGACATGCAGCAGGCGATGCGCCGGCTCATGCAAAAGGGCATCAAGGGCGACAAACAAACCAAGGGCATCGAAGATCTGTTGTCGCAGGTCGCCAAAGAGATGCGCAAGCTCTACGACGAGTACCGTTTGCAATCGGCGATGGATGAAATCCAAGACCAGCTCGACTCGATCGTCGATCAAGAGCGCGAGACGCTCGAACAGATGGATCAAGAGGGAAACGACGTTCAAGACAAGAAGCAGTTCCTCAACGATCTGCCGGGCAAGAGCAGCGAGGCGATCGAGAAACTGACCTCCTACCGCTTCGAAAACGCCGACGCGGCGAAAGAGTTTCAACAGCTGGTCATGCAGCTCGAGCAGATCCGCAAGCTGGAAAACTGGCTGCGCCGGGAAGGCAGTCTTTTCCGCGGCCAGACGCCCATGCAGTTCCAGCAGTCCCAGGAGCTGATGGAGCGCATGGAAGATCTGCGCAAGCTCGAATCGCAGCTCTCCAGCATGCAGCTCAAAGACGTCGATCAGGAGTTGTTGGAAAAACTCCTCGGCGGCGATCCGAAACAGGACTTCGAAGGCGTCATGCGCATGCAATCGCTGCTCGAAGAGGGCGGCTACGTGCTCGAGCGGGGCGAGCGCT
Source organism: Binatia bacterium (assembly GCA_050735675.1). Lineage (GTDB taxonomy): Bacteria > Desulfobacterota > Binatia > UBA9968 > UBA9968 > DP-20. Next base: position 76,961 of record JBOHVN010000267.1, read on the forward strand.
TCGAGCTGACGCCCAAAGGCGTGCGGCGCGTCGGCCAGCTGGCGCTGCGCGACATTTATCAACAGCTGCGCCGCGACGGCATGGGGCGCCACACGACGCGCAATCGCGGCAGCCAGGAATTAGTGATCGAAACCAGCCGGCCCTACGTTCAAGGCGAACCGCTCCATATCAACATGATCCAGACGCTCAAGAACGCTCTGCTTCACGGCGGCGGCGTGCCGGTGCGCATTGGGCCGAAAGATTTCGCCGTTTACGAGTCGGAATACAACACGCGGGCGGCGACCGTGCTGCTTTTGGACATGAGCTGGTCGATGAGTTGGGAGGGGCGCTTTGCCGCCGCGAAAAAAGTCGCGCTCGCCATGGAGAGCCTGGTGCGCTCGCTCTACCCGCGCGACTACTTCGGCATCGTCGGGTTTTTCACCCGCGCCGTGGAATTGAAAGCCAAAGACCTGCCGCAAGCGACTTGGAACATGGGCGATCCTTTCACCAACTTGCAGGATGGATTGCACCTGGCGACGGAACTGCTTGGCAAAAAGCCCAGCGCCAACCAGCAGATGATCGTCATTACCGATGGTCAGCCGACCGCTTACTGCCGCCAGGGAAGACTCTATTGTGAGTGGCCGTTGAGCTTCGGCGGCATCAGCCAGCGCGCCGCCGAAGAGACTTTGAAAGAAGTCGAGCGCATCACCCGCAAAGGCATCACGATCAACACCTTCATGCTCGACGACAGCCCGGTGCTGCGCGGCTTCGTCGACGACCTCACCCGTATCAACAAAGGCCGCGCCTTCTACACCCGCCCCGACCGGCTCGGAGAATATCTCCTGGTCGATTATCTGTCGCACCAGCGGAAGAAAGTGTAACGCGCGCGCTGCGCGTTACACCGTTCAAATTGTTCAAGCCGTTCAACCGCTGCGCTCCGTTCAAAACGTTTTCGGAACGATTTGAACGTTTTGAACGGCTGGAACGGTTTGAACCCGCGGCTTTAAAGCCGCGCGCCTTGACTACTGAATATATTTTCAGTATATGATGTAATCACATGCTTCCGCCACTGACTTCCCGGCAAAAAGCGATTTACGATTTCCTGCTCAAGAGCATTCGCGAGAAGGGATTTGCGCCGTCGATTGCCGAGATCGGCGAGCGATTCAAGATCGCTTCGACCAACGGCGTTTCCGATCACCTGAAGGCTCTGGAGAAGAAGGGCTATATCCGCCGCGTCGGCAAGCGCGCCATCGAAGTCGTCAACGCCTTGGGTAAAGCGGTGTTAACCGCCACCCGAGAAGTACCGATTGTCGGACGGGTACCCGCCGGTAAACCGTTTCACAGTGAAGAAAATATCGAGGGGCTTCTGACCATTCCCGACGACATGGGCAGCGGAAAAATGTTTGCGCTGCAAGTCAAAGGCGACAGCATGATCGGCGCCGGTATCCTAGACGGCGATCGGGTGATCGTGAAGCAGCAAGGAGCGGCGGAAAACGGCGCGATCGTCTGCGCTCTGATCGAGGGCGAGGCGACATTAAAGCGATTCTTTAAGAAAGACGGCGTCGTCACGCTTAAAGCAGAGAATGAAAAATACCCCCCGATCACCGTTTCGGAAGGGGAGTTTCGCATCGCCGGTCGGGTGGTCGGACTGTTAAGAAAATTCTAGGAGTTCCAGTCGTTCCAATCGTTCAAACCGTTCAAGTCGTTTCGGAGGAGAATCATGCAAGTGAAAAACTTTGAAGACTTGGAAATTTGGAAAGACGCCCGGGCTCTAACGAGAGCCATCTATCAACTGACAAGATCTCCAAAGTTCTCAAAGGATTTCGGCCTTCGGGATCAAATTCAGCGGGCAACGGTCTCCATAATGTCGAATATCGCCGAAGGATTCGAACGCGGCGGGAATCAAGAGTTCATTCAGTTTCTCTATGTCGCCAAAGCCTCTTGCGGCGAAGTCCGCTCGCAGATTTACGTCGCGCTGGATCAATCCTACCTTGAGCAAAAAGATTGCGAAGAACTGACGACGTCTTTCAGACGCCTGTCGATCATGATCAGCCATCTAATCGATTATCTAAAACGCAGCGGGATGAAGGGCGCAAAATACGGCGGTCAAGCCATTCCATAATGCTTGAACGCTCTGCGAACTTCCGAAACGTTTTGAACGATTTGAACTATTTGAACAATTTGAACGGCGCCATGCCGTTTCGGCGGAAGCCTATCCACCCAAATCGTCGGCCGCGCCGGCGGGAAGCTTCGGAACGGTGGCGTTACGATGTGTGGGCTATCAAGGAGATCTGTAATGATGATGAACACCGACGTGCGCAGGCAGACAAACCGGACGCTGGCGGTCATTGACGGTGGCTTGAACGTCGTAGCGGGTGTTCAGACGATATCAACGCCGCCGAAGCTGAAACTGCTCGATCAAGTGCGCCAGGCGATCCGCACGCGGCATTACAGTCCCAAGACCGAAGATAGTTATGTCCATTGGATCAAACGGTTCATCTTTTTCCACAACAAGCGACATCCTGCGGAAATGGCGGAGCCAGAGATAGCTCGGTTTCTTTCCAACTTGGCAACGGAATTAAGGGTGAGCGGCTCCACGCAGAACCAAGCCTTGAACGCGCTGTTGTTTCTTTATCACCAAGTTTTAGGCAAAGAGATCGGCTATGTGAATGGCGTGGTGCGCGCCAAGAAAGCTCCTCGGTTGCCAGTCGTGCTGACGCGTGGGGAAATTCAAACCCTGCTAGGTTATCTCGGTGGCGCTGAAAGAATGATGGCGACGTTGCTGTACGGTGCCGGCCTTCGACTCATGGAATGTTGCCGGCTCAGAGTGAAAGATGTTGATTTCTCGCAAAATCAGATCGTCGTGCGTGCAGGGAAGGGCGACAAGGATCGCTACACGATGCTTCCCGCAGCGGTCAAAGAATTGCTCATCAAGCATCTAGACAATGGCAAACGGCAACACCAGGATGATGTCGAGAAGAACTTAGGGCGAGTCGTCTTGCCTAACGCGCTGGATCGGAAATATCCCAACGCTGGTCAAGAGTGGGCGTGGCAATGGGTTTTTCCCGCAACGAGATACTATGTCGACCGGTACACTGGACGACACTACAGGCATCATCTGCACGAATCAGTCCTACAAAAAGCCGTGCGCGAGGCGGTTCGCAACGCGGGGATAGCAAAACCGGCGACCTGTCATTCGTTACGGCATTCTTTCGCTACACATCTGCTTGAAGACGGCTACGACATCCGGACCGTACAGGAGTTGCTAGGTCACCGTGATGTCAGCACGACGATGATCTACACGCATGTTTTGAATCGAGGCGGCAGAGGCGTTCAAAGCCCGGCAGACCGACTTTTGAAAAGTTGGAACGACGACTTTCAGCCTGGATAGGCGGCGGGCCAATAGTGGGATAGACGGCCAACCTGGCGGCAATTGCCGGAATGATAAATCTTGACTTTCATGCAGGAAGTAAGCGATACAATTCGCAATGTTGTCGTTCATCATCAACGGAGTTGTTTGGAATAGGTGGCCAATACTGGCGCAGTCTAAATCGCTCACTTAATAGTTAGCCCCGTAATTGAATTGTATTATTCTCCTTCACTCAAAATTAGATAGCGGAGAAACCACGATGGCAGAGAACACTCAATCACCGGCCGTGCTCATCCATGAAATGTCTTCCGGGTTCATCCTCTCGCAGGCGCTTTACGCTGTGGCCAAGCTCGGCGTCGCCGACTTCATTCGCGACGGGCGGCCGAGCATCGCGGAAATTGCGCTTGCGGCTGGAGCTGATGAAGGAGTTTTGTAC
>JBOHVN010000268.1:0-6392 GCA_050735675.1 Binatia bacterium
TCACCTGTTCGTAGTCGGCGCCGAAATGCCGGCTCATCCACGGCGTGTCGGTAAACGCCGGCGCCACGCAATTGACGCGCACCTTCGGCGCCAGCGCCACCGCCAAGCCGCGCGTCATGTAGATCAACGCCGCCTTAGCCGTGCCGTAAGCGAGCGACGACATGGTCGACGGCGCCAGCACGCCGGAAATCGACGACACGTTGACGATCATTCCCTGGCTTCCGTCCAATAGCTTCGCCGCCGCGCGCGCGCAACGAAACGCGCCTTTGACATTCACATCCAAAATCTCGTCCCAAATCGCGTCGGTTAGTCCGTCGAGATCGGCAAGCTTCACCCAGTGCGTCACGCCGGCGTTGTTGACGAGAATATCCAGGCGGCCGAAGTGCTTTTCAATTGCGGCCATCATCGCGCGTACTTGATCGTCACTCTGTATGTCGGCTTGAACGGCGAGCGCTTTGACGCCCGAGCGTTCCAGCTCAACAACGAGATCATCGGCCTCTTTTGCCGATTTTCGATAGCTGACGGCGATCCCGCTGATGCCAGCTTTGGCCAAGCTACGGACGGCGGCGCCGCCGATGCCGCCGGCGCCGCCCGTAACTAATGCGACTCTGCTTTGAAGCTCCATGTCCTCACTCTGTCCGTAATCTCAGATTGCGAATTTCATATCGCATCGATCCGAAATCTGCGATCCCAGAGCCAAACTGAATTGACTACGTAGAGAAAGATTTCTCGCTTGGCTCGAAATGACATGCCTTCGGCCGTCCTAAATTCTTTTCTGTCATCTGCCGCCGCGAAGCTCACTGGTCTTCGCCTGATCGATCACCCAGTTTCCCGGCAGCTTGACCATTTCGTCACTTTTTCCTGTATAGCGCACCGCGACACCGTACTTATCTTCCGCCTCTTCCGCAGTGATGTAACCCTCGACAACATCCCAGCGAACTTTCTCCGGATCGCGCTTCAGCGGATCGCCGTAACCGCCGCCGCCGGGGAGATTCAGGTGAACAATTTCGCCGTCTTTAAGATCTTTCAGCGCCTTGGCGTTGAGCCGCGTGCCATCACCGAGCGTAACCTCGCCCGTCGCTCCGCTTTGTCCGCCCAGAAGACCGGGCGCAGGATAAGCCGTGCGATCGGCAATCGAGCTAACGCTCCACCTGCCGTCGCCGCGGCGCGAGAATTCGGTGAGCTGCCCCAAGCCGCCACGCCACGTTCCAGCTCCGCCGGAATCAGGCCGCAGTTGGCGCCGCTTCATCACCACCGGCGAAAGACTTTCAATCACCTCGGCCGGCACACCGGCCACGCCGCTGGGAAATCCGACGGCGTTCAAACCGTCCTTCGTCGGGCGCGCGCCCGTGCCGCCCACCTGAAAGACCGTCAACGTAAACGGCGGATTCTGGCCGCGCCACACGCTCAGCCAGATCGGATCGGCGCCCGGCGCCATCAGGCGACCCGGCAACGCGCCGGAGAGGGCGGCGAAAATCGCGCTTGGAATGAAGTGACCGATCACCTGACGGCTTGCCACCGGGGCGGGATCGAGCGCGTTGAGAATACTGCCCGGCGGCGCACTCACGTGCACGGGGCGAAAACTGCCTTCGTTGTGCGGCACGTCCGGGCAGATCGCCGCTTTGATCGCGAAGCTCGCGTAGGCGTGCGTGTAGTTGAGGACAACGTTGATGCCCCGCGTGCTCTGCGGCGACGAGCCGGTGAAATCGATAAAAATTTCCTCGCCGGCGATCTTGACGGCGCAGCGCACCACAATCGGCTCTTCAAAACCGTCGCTCCAGGTTTCGTTATGCCATTCGCCGTCAGGCAACTTGGCGATCTCGCCGCGCACCGCCGCCTCGGAGCGGCGGATGATTTCTTCCGCAACCGCGTCGATGGAGTCGAGTTCGAACTCCTCCATCATTTCCAGAAGCGCCCGGCCGCCGGTCTCGTTGCACGCGGCCTGCGCGTAAAAATCGCCGATCACTTCGTCGGGCTGGCGCACGTTGGAGCGGACGATCTGCATGAGAATTTTGTTCGGCTCGCCGCGCTCGAAGAGTTTCATGATCGGAATGCGCAGCCCCTCTTCGAAGACTTCGCGCGCCTCCGCGGAGAGAATCCGCCCGCCGATATCTGCGCTGTGACAAGTATTGGCGAACAGCGCCACCAGCTTGCCGCCGCGGAAAATCGGCGTGGTGATCGTAATGTCGTTGATCTGCCCAGCCGTCTGCCAGGGATCGTTGGTGATAAGAACATCGCCGGGCTCGAGCTTGTCTTGCGGAAACGCCGCTAGAAAATGCTTCATCGACGTCGCCATGGCATTGATATGGCCCGGCGTGCCGCTCAGCGACTGCGCGATCATGCGGCCTTGGATGTCGAAGAGCCCGCAAGCGAGGTCCTGGCTTTCGCGCACGATCGTGCTGAAAGCGGTGCGGATGAGCGTGTCTTGCTGCTCGTTGGCCACCGACATGAAGCGGTTCCAAATCACTTCCAATGTGACCGGATCGATCGCTTTATTTTCCATCGCTTAACTCCACGATTACATCAAGCCTGTCATCCACCCGCGCACGTCCGCGGGCGCCTACGATCAAAGTTGATTCGCGCTCTTCGACGATCGCGGGACCGGTAAAGCGCGTCCCCGGCTTGAGCGCGTAGCGGTCATAGACGGGAGTGTTGACGTAACCCTCCCGTTCGGGAAAATAGGCGCGCCGAAAACCCTTGCGCGCCTCGGTTCGCCGCGACGGGTCGCGCGCTAATTTGAAAGCCGTCTCAGGCCGAGGCCCGCTCGCCACGACACGCCAGTTGATTACTTCCAATGGAACGTCGGGCCCTTCGCGGCCATAGAGGCCACGGTAAGTCTCGGCGAACGCCGCCGAGACCCGCGTCAAGTGACCGGCGCTTAAAACTCCGTCGGGCAGCGCCACCGACACTTCATGCCCCTGGCCGACGTAACGCATATCGGCGGTGCGCTGGTAACCGATATCGCTTGCGGATAAGCCGGAGCTCTCAAGCACCTTCCGGCCTTCCTCGGCCATTTCGTCGAGCAAGCCGTTGGCGAAGCGCCAATCGAGTTCGTCCAGACGGCTGTAGGCGCTGCGCACAAAATCAAATGCCAGCGGCGCGGCAAGCAATCCGAAAGTAGAACCGACGCCGGCGCCGAATGGAGAAATCAACTTCGGCAAACGCAAAATTTCCGCGACACGGTAACCATGCACCGGCCCGGCGCCGCCAAAAGCGTACATCGGCAGGCGCCGCGGGTCTTTGCCGCGCTCGCCGAGATGGGCGCGCGCCGCGTTGGCCATGTTCTCGTTGACAATCTGATGAATGCCCCAGGCCACTTGCTCGGCGGTCATGCGCAGCTTCTCCCCCATGCGGCCCAACGCCTTGCGCGCGCCATCGAGATCCAGCTGCATCTTGCCGCCGAGAAAATAATTCGGATCGAGATAGCCGAGCACGAGATCCGCGTCCGTCACCGTCGGCTCCGTACCGCCCTGCCGGTAACACACCGGTCCAGGATCGGCGCCGGAGCTCTCCGGACCGACTTTGAGCAGGCCGAGCGAATCGATGCGCGCAACGCTGCCGCCGCCCGCGCCGATCTCGATCATGTCGATGACCGGGATGCGCACCGGCAAGCCGCTGCCTTTGCGAAAGCGGTAGACTCGATCGACTTCAAATTCATGGGTCTTTAGCGGCCGGCCATCTTCGATCACGCACAGCTTGGCGGTCGTGCCGCCCATGTCGAATGACAATAAATCGCGATGGCCGGACAGCATGCCGGCCTGCGCCGCCGCCAGAGCGCCCGCCGCCGGACCGGACTCGAGCAAACGCACCGGAAAGCGTGAAGCCGTTTCGCGCGTGGCGATGCCGCCGCTCGACAACATGACGAAGAAGCTGCCGGTGAATCCGATTTTGTTTAGGCGCGATTGCAATTGACCCAGATAATCAGAAACTCGCTCTTGCACATACACATTAGCCAGCGTCGTGCTGGTGCGCTGGAACTCGCGGATCTCGGCGACGACTTCAGAGCTGAGCGATACACGAATCTCCGGCGCGATTTCGGCGATGATCTCCGCGGTTCGTTTTTCATGCGTCGGATTGCGAAAGCTGTTGAGATAGCAGATGCCGATCGCTTTGATGCCCTTCTCTCGCAACTCGCCAACCAGACGCCGAACAAAATCCTCGTTTAACGCTTCGAGCACGGCGCCATCAGCCGCCATACGCTCGGGCACATCGAAGCGCAAGTGTCGTGGCACGAGCGGCTTGGGCAGTTCGAGATTGAGATCGTAGAGCTCGTAGCGGTGCTCGCGGCCGATCTCGACGGCGTCGCGAAAACCCGCCGTCGTGAGCAGCGCCGTCGGCGCACCCTTGCGCTCGATCAATGCATTGGTCACCAGCGTCGTGCCGTGAATCAAGGTGCCGCGGTCGCCGGCTTTCACCACGCCGTTATCCAATGACGGCCGCATCGCGTTCTCCACCGCCAGACTCGGATCGCCGGGCGTAGTGAGAGTCTTGCCGATCACGGGGCTGCCGTCGTCCCCGACCAAAAGCATGTCGGTGAAAGTGCCGCCGATATCGATGCCAACGCGAAACATACACAGTCCGTTCAAGGTTCAATGTTCAACGTTCAAGGTCCGGGAGGTTCTAATCTGATTCCGACCAAAACTTTGAACTTTTGAACCTTGAACGTTGAACAAGTTTCTCTATTGCGCGAACAAATCCAACAGCCTTTGGGTCTGATGCGCCGCCGCAGGCCGGAGCAGAGGGATTTTAACGCCGGCGTCCTGGTATTGCTGCACGCGCTTCTTCACTTCATCCGGCGTGCCGCTCGCGGTCATGCCTTCCACGTAGGAGTCGGGAATCGCCTTGATCAAACCTTCCATGCCGCCTTGCGCATGGGCCTTCTCAAAAAGCGGAATATCTTCCTTGCGGATATACGGCTCGCCGACGCGCATCTTCGGCGCGGCGATAAAAGAAATCTGCACGGGGTCGAGCTTGGTCGCCACTTCCCAACGCACCGCGTCGAGCGCCTTTTTGTGATCGTCTTCGATGGAGCAATTGATAATCTGCGCCACTTCGAACTCGGAGAAATCCCTTCCAGCCTGTTCCGCTGACTCCTTGATGATCTTCAGGGCATTGACCGTATACTCCGGCGAGCATACTGCATTGAGCACCACGCCATCGCCCGCCGCACCCGCCAATTTCAAACCAACAGTCGCAGTAGCAGGAACGTAGAAAGGAATATTCTTACGAATCGGTTTCCAGCCGAGACCGACATTCTCGAAATTAATAAATTTCCCGTGGTAAGAAACCTTATCGCCCGTGAAGAGCAAACGCATCGACTCGATATACTCCCGCAGCACCTCCGTCGGTGTAGCGCCGACATCTTGAGGAAGCGCGTGCACGCGCGCATGGCTTTGGGTGCAGGCGCCCGGCGCCACCGTCATCCGCCCGCCGGTCAATTCATCCAACGTTGCCAATGACTGCGCCATTACCACAGGTCCGCGCAGACGCACGATCTGCGTCGTGCCTAGAACCATTTTCTTGGTCGCCAAGCCGATCGCCGCCAGCGAACTCACCGAATCGCGCATGAGTTCAACCGTCTCGGAGAAAAATGCCATCTCGAAGCCGCGATCCTCCGCTTGCTTCATCACTTCGGCCATCTCTCTCACGTTGGTGAATTTACCGTACCCTAACGCGTAACCCACTCGTTGCTTCGCCATTCAGATGATCCTCCGTTCAATTTCCAAATCTCGGCGCTAACATGCGGAATTGATTTTAGATTATAGTCTGATTCCTATGTGAAGGCGACCGGGGGTTAACGCGCGGAGAATTCGGGAAGCGGAGTAATGGAGTGGTGGAGTATTGGGACCGGAATTAACCCATCGCTCCAGCGCTCCATCACTCCATTGAATTTTTTACCGCACCTTCATATTCCAGCCATAAATCCGCTCGCTCGGCAGCGGCCGGTAATCGACATTCTTGGCCAGACCGAACAGGAGTTGATGGCGCCACATGAAATGCGCCGGCGCTTCTTCGGTGATGAGGCTCATGGCTTGGCTTAGGAGTTTCTTGCGCTTGGCGGGATCGAAGGCTTGCCGCTCGGCCGACAGCAACTCGTCAACTTTCGGATTTGAGTAGCCGATGCGGGGAGATCGGCCGGTTTCGAAATACTGTGACAGGGCGGCACTCGGATCGACGACGCCGCCACGCCCCATATAATAGAAGGGCACCTTGCCAACTTGCACATTGGCCCAAAGCGTCGCCCACTCGGGAGTCAACAATTTGGTGCGAATTCCGACGGCCTTGAGCATCGGCACGATCGCTTCAGTTACTTGCTTGTCCAAAGTATAACGCCCCACCGGGGTCGATAGCTCGACGTCAACCCCGTTCGGATATCCGGCTTGCTTGAGCAA
>JBOHVN010000269.1:0-45154 GCA_050735675.1 Binatia bacterium
GTTGATGGTCATCGACTTGTGCACGTGCCACGCCTTGACCGTGCCCGGCCAGGCGCACGAGAAATAGATCTCGCCGAAACGGATGAAGTGCGGATCGGTCGCCTTCATCATGTGCATGATCTTGCCGCGCTCGTCGACGATCTGCCGGAGTGGAACAATTTTGACACCGTCGATCATAACCGTTCTTCCGCGTTGGCGTAGATTTTCTGCTGCGCCTGTTCCCGCCAGCGCAGCGCGCCGTCGATCTCTTGGCTATCGAGCAAATGGCGCAACCATTTGAGCCGCGTGAAGCGTTCGCCGGTGAGATCCTCATGAGTGAGCCCCAGCGCGCTGAACTGCCGCGATAATTGCAGCGCGCCTTCCTCCGCGCTCCAGCGAAACTCGAAATCGGGAAACGCGCGCGCAAACTTGCCGAAGTCGGCTTTGTAGGTGCGCTGATCGGCGCCGCTCTGAGCGCGCAGCTCTAGGGTGCAGCCCGGCACCGTGCGCGCGACGATTTCCGCCAATTCACGGATCTGACGATTGAGCTTGTTGGCACCGGTATTGAATGCCTGGTTGTGGATCCTTTCGGGCGGCGCTTCGAGCACGGTCATGAAAGCGCGCGCCACGTCTTCGACATGCACCACCGGGCGCCAGGGTTGGCCGTCGCTGTGCACGATTACCTGGCCCGTCGTCACCGCCGTGCCGACCAGATCGTTCAGTACCGTGTCGAAACGCATGCGCGGCGACAGGCCGTAAATCGTGCCGTTGCGTAAAAAGGTCGGTGAAAACCCGTCCCCGGCCAGTGACGCCACGGCGCCCTCTGCAAGCACCTTGGAGCGCGCGTATTCGGTGCGCGCATCCAGGGGCGAGGTTTCGTCCACCACGTTGGCCTCGGACATGCCATACATGATGCACGACGATGAAAATAAGAAGCGGCGCACGCCGGCCATTTTGGCGCACTCCGCCAGGCGCGCCGTCGCCTGATAATTGATTTCCCGGGTCAACTCGGTATCGAGATTGCCGAGCGGATCGTTGCTCAAGGCGGCGAGGTGAATCACCGCGTCGAAGCCTCGTAAATCGGCGACGCCGACGTCGCGAATGTCCTTGCGCAGCGCCGGCACGCGCACGGAGTCGGGCACCAAGGTGCAGGCGTCGAAGTAGCCGGTGTCCAACCCGACGACGCCGTAGCCGGCCTCGGCCAACAGCGGCGCCATGACCGACCCGATGTAACCCTTATGTCCGGTGATCAACACGCGGTTTTCCATGTTGTTATTTTTCCTCCGTCGTTGAAAGTGAAATTTTGACCCAGTCGAGCAGCGGTTGGTCTGCCGAGATCTTGCCGAACCGGCAGCCGGCGCGCTCCGCCGCTTCGGCATCGCGCTCGTCGTCGCCGAGAAAATAGGTCCGGCTCAAATCGAGATGGAGATCGCGCTGCGCCTGAAACAACATGCCCGGGCGCGGTTTGCGGCACTCGCAGCCCGCGTCCCAGTCATGCGGGCAATAATAGATCTTGTCGATTTTACCGCCGGCGGCGCCGGTTTCCTCGATCATGGCGTGGTGAATCGCGGCCAGATCCGCTTCGCTCATGACGCCGCGCGCGATGCCCGCTTGATTGGAAACCACCACGACGCGATAACCTGCCGCGTGCAGCAGCCGGAGCGCGTTGAGCGCGCCCGGCAGCCACTCGAACTCTTGCCAGCAGCGCACGTAGTTGGCGCGCGGCGGTTTACGGTTAAGCACGCCATCACGGTCCACGATCACGGCCTTGCGGCGGCGAAAAAACTCTTCGGTGAGCGGCAGCCGGTGGTGCGCGCCGATGCTGAAATAGCGGTGATCGGTGACGAACGCGCTCAATTGCCTGCGCGCGGCCAAGGCCGGATAAACCGTCGTCTCGAAGAGCACGTTGGCGTCGCTCAGTTGGTGCACGATCCGTTTGCTCAGGATCGCATAGCTGATCTCGACGCCGTTCAAATCGGGATCGCTGCAAGTCTTGTCGTAGATCGAAATAAAACCGTCGGGCTCGACACGCACGCTGTTACGCGTGTAGCCGTCTTTGTTGCTGTAAACGGTGATCATCGCCGGCGCGCCCGCGGCGAGGAAGCGCTGCCATAGACGCTTCATCGGCATGGGCCAGTAATTGTCGCAGTACAAAAGCAAAAAACCGGGATCGAGAAACGGCTCGGCCAGCTTCAAGCGCCGGCCGGTCTCGTCATCGACGGCGCTGACGGAGTATTCGATCTTGATGCCCCAGCGCCGGCCATTGCCGAAGTGGTCGCGCACGACCTCCGGGAGATAACCGAGCAGCAAGAGAACGCGCTTGAAGCCCTGCTCGCGCAGTTGTTCGATCTGATATTCAAGAAAAGGCTTGCCCTGGATTTCCACCATGGGCTTGGGCCGGGTGAGCGTCAGCGGATGTAATCGCGTCCCGCGTCCACCGGCCAGGATCACCGCCTGCGTCGGTCGCTGCATGCCGGCCACCTATCGCCTCAAGCGCTGGCGCGCGCCGGGACATTTTCCGCGGCGGCGCGATCGGCGGCCAGGCAGGCCGTCAAAATGTGACAAAACAAATCATGCCCGCTTTCGACCAGCCCGTAGGCGCCCTTGCGCGTCGGCAGCAGCAGCACCTCATCGACCATGTCCTTGAGTACGCCGCCGTCAAAGCCGAGAAATCCAATGGTCTTGAGCTTGCGCGCCCGCGCCATCTCCACCGCGCGCAAAAGGTTGGGCGAGTTGCCGCTCGCCGACAGCACGACCAGCACGTCGTTGGCTTTGGCGAAATTCTCGAGCTGCCCGGCGAATACCCGCTCATAGCCCTCGTCGTTGGCCAGCGCAGTGAGCCATGAAACATTGTCGGAGAGACTCATGACGCGTAGCGGTAACCGCCGCGATTCCTTGGCGCCCTTACCGAGGTCGTTGACCCAATGAGCCGCGGTCGCCGCGCTGCCGCCGTTGCCGGCAAGATAAACGGTCGCGCCGCGGTCGCGCGCGCCGCGCAAAATCTGATAAACGCGCTCGATCGCATCGAGATTGACCCGCTGCAAGAGCTCCTCGAACTCGCGCAGAAACGTTACGGCAAGCTGTTTCGAAGGACTGTGAATTTTGTGCATGATCTTTTCCTTTGAATAATTCGACCGTCATTCCCTACCCGCTTGCGCGGGTATGACGGTGGGGAGGCCGCCGACTTACTTTGTGAACTTTAATTCCGGGACAATAGCGGACACCGCGTCAGACGACGTCGGCGAAAGTTTTCTCCAGATGGCGAAAGTAGAGGGCGCTGAGCAACAGCAACACCAAAGCGGCGGCCGCCGAAACCCATAGAATCGGCCCCGGCGCGGGCTCGGTATCGAGCAGAGCCCAGCGAAAGCCTTCGACGACGCCGACCATCGGATTGAGCGCGTAGATGGTTTTCCAGTGCTCCGGCAAAAGACTGCTCGGGTAAGCGATCGGCGTGATGAATAACCACGACTGGACGAGAAAGGGCACCGTGTGACGCACGTCACGGAAATGGACGTTTATCGCTGCCAGCCCGATGCCGACGCCCAGCGCGGCGATCAAGGCGAGCACGACGAAAACCGGCAACCAGACGATTTGCGCGCTCGGATAAATGCCGTAATAAAACATCATGCCCACCAGCACGATGAAGGCCGGCACGAGATCCGCGAACCCGGACAGCACCGAAGCCACTGGAATGGCCATGCGTGGAAAATAGACTTTCTTCACCAGGTTGGCGTTGGCGACCACGCTGTTGGCGGACAGCGTGACGCCATGTGCGAAAAACGTCCATGGCAGCAGCGCGGTATAGGCGAAGATCGGGTAAGGCACGCCGTCCGACGGCACCTTGGCCAATCGGCCGAAGAACAGGCTGAAGAGCACCATGGTCAGAAACGGTTGCAGAATCGCCCACGATACGCCGAGGGCGGTTTGCTTGTAGCGCACCTTGACGTCGCGCCAGATGAAAAAGTAAAGCAGCTCGCGGTACTCCCACATCTCGCCGAGCTTGAGCGAGACCCAGCCGCGCGACGGCGTGACGAGCGTTCGCGGCAGATCGATGGACGAATTCATGTTGCGCTCCCGGGAAAGATGACTCTGCGAAAAGTTTTGGCGATCAGGTTGAGATCGAAAATGAGCGAAGAGCGGCGGATGTATTCCTTGCCGAGGCGAATCTTGTCGGGCAGCACGCGCTGGAGATATTCTTCCTCCGGATCGCTGCTGCGTCCGAGCAGCGCCGACTCGTCGCTGTACTTGAGCGAAGCCAGATCGGTCAGCCCCGGGCGCATAGTGAGAATTTCTTCATAGTCGCGGTGAAAAGCCTCGACGTAGCGCGGCACCTCGGGCCGCGGCCCCACCAGAGTCATATCGCCTTTTAGAATGTTCAGCAGCTGCGGCAGCTCATCGATCTTGCTGCGGCGCAGAAACGCGCCGATGCGCGTGATGCGCGGGTCGCCGCCGACCGTGAGTGGCAGCGCCGTCTGATCTCCCTGTCTCATGGTGCGGAACTTAAAAATCCAGAAGGGGCGAAAGCCCTTGCCGATTCTCTGTTGCTTGAAAAACACCGATCCCGGCGAATCGAGCTTGATCAGCAAAGCCACGGCGCCGAGCAGCGGCGCGAGCACGAGCAAACCGGCGCTCGCCGCCACGATATCGAGCAGGCGCTTCATCGCCGGTGGGTCTCGACGATGTTTTTTACCGCCGCGATGACATCGTCGATGTCGTCATCGCTCATGTTCGGATAGATCGGCAGCGACACGATGCGCTCGTAAACCGACGCGGCATTGGCAAAATCCGCCGGCCGGTAACCGAACGTGCGCCGGTAATAAGGATGCAGATGGAGCGGAATAAAATGCACCGAGGCGCCGATGTTTCGTTGCCGCAAGGCTTCGATGAATTCACGCCGGTCGATGCTCA
The DNA here is from genome assembly GCA_050735675.1 of Binatia bacterium. GTDB lineage: Bacteria > Desulfobacterota > Binatia > UBA9968 > UBA9968 > DP-20. The sequence continues at coordinate 4,888 of JBOHVN010000269.1, forward strand.
GGCGCTCGAGCTCGAGCTGGATGACGTAGAGGTGCCAGGCGTGCTGCGCGCCGGCGCGGCAGACCGGCGTGCGGATTTCCGCCACATCGGTGAATCCGTCGTCGTACGCTTCGGCGATGCGCCGTCGGGCCGCTGCGAACGCATGGCATTTTTTCAGCTGTTCTAAGCCGATGCTCGCGGCCAGGTCGGTGAGATTATATTTGTAACCCACATTAATAATTTCGTAGTACCACGAGCCTTCCGAGCTGTAGCGTTTCCAGGCATCGTGACTGATGCCATGCAGGCTGAGCATGCGCATCTTGTCGGCCCATTCGAAATTGTTTGTGGTCGCCATGCCGCCTTCGCCGGTGGTGATCGTCTTGGTGGCGTAGAAAGAAAAACAGCTGATGTCGCCGATGCCGCCGATCATGCGCGCGCCGTCGCTGGCCGGCAGCGCGTGGGCGGCGTCCTCGATGACTTTTAAGTCATGCCTGCGCGCCAGGCTGAGAATGGCGTCGCTATCGCACGGTTGGCCGGCAAAATGCACCGGGATAATCGCCTTGGTGCGCGCTGTGAGTGCCGCTTCGATGGCGGCCGGATCGATGTTCAGGGTATCGCGCGTGCAATCCACCAGCACCGGCTTGGCGCGAAGATAAAGGACGACCTCGGCGGTGGCCGCAAAGGTCATGGTCGGCACGATCACTTCGTCGCCTTCGTCAACACCGATCGCCGCCAGAGCCAGGTGCAGCGCGGCCGTCGCCGAATTGACCGCCACGGCATGGCGCGCTCCGACGAAGGATGAAAACTGCTGCTCGAACTCTCTCACCTTGGCGCCGGTGGTCAGCCAACCGGACTTGAGCACGTCGACCACCGCCGCGATCTCCTCGGCGCCGATCGCCGGCACGTGGAACGGCAGGAATTCGGCGCGCGCCGTTGCGCGGTTTGTTGATCGCGCTACGTTTTGATTTAGTAAAGCCATTTGATTTTGGACAGTCTCCCTCAAAGAGTCGCTTTGTGGCCAAAGATAACTATCCTGGGCACGCAGCGGCCTGTTCTCCTTTTCCTCGACGCAGCGATTTATCTGTTATTGATCGACGGCGGACCACTTGCAGTGTGATCGATCGGAACGAGATGGCCGGAACCGGCAGCTTGCGGCGTTAACTGGCGGAGATATTCCTCGACACTTTCCGCAATGACGCGGTATCCGTTTTGATTGGGGTGTCCATCGAAATTGCCGGGATAGAGCTGAAGCCGAGCAACCCGCTCTTGCAGCTGCGGCAACAAATTTATGTACGCGATACCGTGATCCTCGAAGAAAGCTTTGACTTTCGCGGTTACTGTCCGCTCGTTTATCAATAGCGACTTGATGGCGGCAATCTTTTCGAATGCCGGATCATTTTCCAAATACCTGGCGTATACGCTCTCCTTGGTCGGTATCAAAACAACCAGCAGATGAATCGCGTGCTCCAGGCAGTAAGCTTTCATCCTGGCGAATAAATCAAGGCTGATGAGCAAGCCTTCGTTAACACGCGGATCCTTCAGATCCAACGCTTTGAGCCTGCGTTCAGGTGTGAAACCCGTGTAGATTCCTTTTTTATCGTATCGTACGTTGGCATCGCCCGCGGATTGCCGTGACACAAAGACGGCTTCGGCCAATCGGGCCATTTCTCCTACGACGGAATAAATCAAGATGTTGTAGATTATACTGCGCTGCGCAAGCCAGGTCCTGAGCTCCGGGAAAAACGACGCTGGGTCTTCTGTGGGTTGAGCTGAAACGGACGTACTGGAAACATGCTCGAGGAGAGGGGAAGACCCAGAGCGTTTGAGCTTTACCCAATGTGGGTTGTTTTGAACTAATTCGTAGCTCTCTAACAGATCATTGCCGAGGTAGAATCCAACGATCACCACGCCAGGACTGAGTTGGACCGCCTTGCTGGTCAACAGGTGGAAATATTGAACCGGACCATATCCTCCCAAAGAAAGGTTATACACGCTCCGCTTGGAAAGTTCGCTAAGAATAGACGGCCAAGAGTCCTTGGCTGGAGCTGAAGCACCGTACGTTTGCGAGTCCCCGACCGTGACTATCTTTGCGCTGACGGGTACGCTCCGATTTCTAAACCCCCACGCATCGTGCCCGCCTGATGCGGGCCTTATGGCATGGCCCAGTATCGAGTCATTGATCAACTGAGGCCGCAAGAAATTTACCGGCTCGATAACGAATCTACCGACGAGTTCTACTATAAGGAGCGCTAACGACAAGGATGATCCCGCGAGAAACAGGTTTTGAAGAATCCTCTTCAGCGGATTAACCATAAGCAACGTTACCGCGTCCGCGATTAGAACAATGTATAAATGAACGGAGCGACAGCCGAGCCTGATGTGAAAACTACGAGACCGCCGATCACGACCAAGCACAGGATGATCGGCAAAAGCCAAAACTTTTTCCGTTCTTTCATGAAAGACCAAAGCTCCAAGGTTAATTCGAGCATTGGATACCTCCGGTTAAAGCCTTTAATATTGCCTTCTCAGGTGAGAAGCCGGACGAGGTTTTCGGATAACGCGGTAGCTATCTACGTCGGCCCTTAGCTGCATTCCCATGGGATCTTTGCCAAGCAACCGTCTGATCATGCCGATGGGGGTTACGACGAAGTAGAAGACGACACCCAATAGAATTCTGGTGTTGATCGATCCCAGGATATGTCCTAGTGCCATCCACCTTTCGTAGACCCAAGATAGGCGATGTGGGAATGCAAGAGCCGGAACAACGAGGCAAGCCGACGCGATCATAGCCCACCCGCGAGGGGCGGCCGCATGGATCGCGACCGGCCACAGCCCGATTCCGGCAAAGATACCGCCGACCATCAGACCGAAGGATCGCAATTGTTTGGGATCGGTGTCGCTTTGCATGGCTTGGTTACCGTAAACAGATAGCGGAAACGGCTCGCTGCCGCTTACTGCACCTTGTTTTTCTGCTCGCTGCTCGCTGCTCCCTGTCCTCGTCTCAATCCAGCTCGAATTCTTGTTGCCAGTCAATATCGCCTTCGACAGGCTTCTGGTCGGCTTTGTAAAGCAGGCAATTCTCGAGAGCGAGAATGTCGATTGCGGTTCGCATGAAGCAGCGATAGGCATCCTCCGGGGAGCATACAATCGGTTCGCTGCGAACGTTAAACGACGTGTTGACCAGCAGCCCGCAGCCCGTCTTGGACTCAAAAGCTCTGAGCAGTTTGTAGTAACGGGGATTCGTATCCGCATGCACGGTTTGCACGCGGGCGGAATAATCTACGTGAGTGGCCGCTGGAATATCCGACTTGGGCACGTTTAAAAGATCAATTCCCCAAAGCGATTGCTGTTCCTCTGTCGGCGTGATGCGGCGCCTTTCCACCACCGGCGCCACCAGCAGCATATATGGGCTGTCCACATCCAACTCGAAATAATCCGCTAGTCGCTCGCGCAGTACGGAAGGCGCGAAAGGACGAAATGATTCACGATACTTGATCTTGAGGTTCATGACCGACTGCATTTTCGGATTGCGCGCATCGCCCAGAATGCTGCGGGATCCTAATGCCCTTGGGCCAAATTCCATCCTCCCTTGGAACCAGCCCACCACCTTTCCTCTCGCCAATTCCTCCGCGAGCCGGTCGAGGAGCGCGTCGTCGCTCAAGCGTTGGTAGGGCGCTTCTTTATCGCGGAGAAATTGTTCGATTTCTTCGTTCGAATAGGACGGTCCCAAAAAACTTCCTCGCATAGAATCCGTCGTTCGGTTGGCGCTTCGCGATTTATTCTCCAGCCTGTGCCAGGCCGTGAGTGCCGCTCCGACCGCTCCTCCGGCATCGCCGGCGGAAGGTTGAATCCACAACCGTTTGAATGGGCCTTCGCGAAGAATCCTGCCGTTGCCCACGCAATTCAAGGCTACCCCGCCCGCCAGGCACAGATTCTCAGCACCTGTTTCACGTTGCAGTGTTCGGGTCAGCCGCAGCATGATCTCTTCAGTAACTTCCTGTATCGAGCGCGCGAGATCCATGTCACGCTGGGTCAGTTTGCTTTCTGGTTTTCGGGCAGGGCCGCCGAAGAGATCATCGAACCTGCCGTTGGTCATCGTTAAGCCGGTGCAATAGTTGAAGTAATCTATTTTAAGGCGAAAGGTCCCGTCCTCTTTAAGGTCAATCAAATGATCGTAAATCGCTTGCACGTATTTCGGCCTTCCGTACGGGGCAAGTCCCATGACCTTGTACTCGCCTGAATTGACCCGGAATCCCGTATAGTACGTGAAAGCGGAGTAGAGCAGCCCCAGGGAGTGGGGAAAATGAATCTCCCACAGCGGCGTCAGCGCCTTGCCGTTCCCTGACCAAGCCGAGGTCGTAGCCCACTCCCCGACACCATCCATGCAAAGGACGGCGGCCGATTCAAAAGGAGAAGGATAGAAAGCCGAGGCCGCGTGGGACTCATGATGCTCTCCGAACAGTATTGGAGGGAGAGAAGCTTTGTTGGGTATACCGTCGAGAGCGATCAGGCTGCTTTGCAGGAAATTCTTCAGCAGCAATTTTTCTTTCAGCCACGCAGGCATCGCCGCGAGGAAGGACTTGATACCCTTTGGAGAAAACGCCACGTAGGTCTCCAGCAGGCGCTCGAATTTGATCAACGGCTTGTCATAGAAGACGATATAGCTCAGATCCGCGAGAGAAATTCCGCCCTCGCGCAAGCAATACTGAATCGCATGGGTCGGAAACCCGGCATCGAATTTTTTTCGAGTGAAGCGTTCCTCTTGCGCCGCGGCGACAATGTCGCCGTCGTTCAGAAGACATGCAGCGCTGTCATGATAATAGGCGGAAATGCCTAGTATCCATGTCGATTTCTGAAAAGCCTTCATAAGCGGGGCCCCGCATTGACTAGCCGTTTCCATAGCCGACTACCGGCGTAGCAGATTCGCCTGCGACACGGTGTCCAACTTACCGTTTCAGACGGCTGGCGCGTGGAACGGCAGGAATTCGGCGCGCGCCATGTAGCTCGGCAACCTTCTCGCATGTGGGTACATGGATGGACCCACAGTTCTCGTCTCTTTTCATGTGGCGCCCGGATCGGCGCAGTCATTTAGGTTTTGCGAATCGTGCCGAGATAATGCGTGCACATCCACGGCAGGGCGCTCAGCAGGTGGCAACCCAGCCAAGAGTAGCGCGCCAGCGCGCGCAGCAGCGGCGGCAGCAGAGTGGTTGTCTCCAAGGCGATATGACAACCGGGAAAGAGTTTTTCGATCTCCGCCTTTTTGATCCCGCGCACGTCGGGATTGCGCGGATTGTTGATGCGAAAGTCGTACCACAGCACGACACCGGCGGGCCGCAAGACACGCAACATCTCGGCCGCGACTTTTTGTTTGTGCGCGAAATCGAGCATCGAAGTAAACACCGTCGCCTGCAGCACGATGTCGAAGCTTTCGTCGGCGAGTTCCAGTTGCGCCGCGTTGCCGCTCATGAACGCCACGCCAGGCGGACTAAGACGGCATGCTTGAGCGAGCCGCTCGGCCAGAAGATCGACGCCTGCGAGGTTCTGCGGGCTGGCGCCCCATTTGATAAATTCGCGCAACCAATGCCCGTTGCCGCAGCCGATCTCGAGGATTTGTCTTGACTGGAGCGGCGCCATGCCGTGACGCTTAAGGGCGCCGAGCATGCGTTGCTCGATCTCCTGCAGCATAAAGATGTGACCGGAGTCGAACCATGAATAACTCCGCGCCGCAATGGCACGCCGCGCATAAGCTTCATGAATGCGCGCTTCCTCGGCGCCCTTGATTCTTTCCGGTAGAAATCTTTCCATGAGAAAAACAGCCGTCCGTTATGACGCCTGGCGCATCGCGCTCACGCCGGCGTCCTGGTGCCCGTAGAATTCACAGATCCGATCGACGACATACCCCTGCTGCGCTTCGCTGAGCTCGGGATAGATCGGCAGCGCCAGGACTTGCTCGGCGGCGGTTTCGGCGCGTGGGAATTGACCCTGGCGATAGTCGAGGTGGGCAAAACATTCCTGCAGATGCAGCGGCACCGGATAATAAATTTCGCTTTCGATATTTTTGCGGCGCAAGAAAGCCCGCAGCGCGCCGCGCTCGGCGCAGCGGATGACAAATTGATTGTAGATATGGCCGGCGACGTCTTGCGGTAAAATCACCTGAGTCAGGCCAGCTCGGGAGAATCGTTCGCGATAACGCCGTGCGTTTTGCCGCCGCGCCTCGGTCCACAGCGATAGGTATTTGAGCTTCACCCGCAGGACCGCCGCCTGCAGCGCATCGAGACGAAAATTGCCGCCGATCATTCTGTGATGGTACTTGGGCTTGCCGCCGTGCACGCGCAGGACGCGCAGCTTTTCCGCCAGCTTGGCGTCGTTGGTTATAGCCATGCCGGCGTCGCCGAAGGCGCCGAGATTCTTGCTCGGAAAAAACGAGAAACAACCGATGCCGCCGATGGTTCCGGCCGGGCGTCCCTGGTAGTCGCGAGCACCGATCGACTGGGCGGCGTCCTCGATGACGGCGCAGCCATGCTGCCGAGCGCTTTCCAGGATAGCATCCATGCTGGCGCAGCGCCCGAACAGGTGCACCGGCAGGATCGCCTTGGTCCGCTGGCTGAGCTTGCTGCGGACCTCCTCAGGGTCAAGATTGAAGCTTTCTGTTTCGATGTCGACGAAGATGGGCCGGGCGCCGAGACGCGCGATCACGCCCGCGGTGGCGAAGAAGGTAAACGTGCTGGTAATCACTTCGTCATCAGGACCGACTCCAGCCGCCATCAGGGCGACCAGCAGCGCGTCGGTGCCGGATGAAACTCCAACCGCATGGCCGGCGCCGCAGAACGACGCGATCTCGTGCTCCAAGGCCGCGACTTCCGGCCCAAGAATAAAATTTTGCGATTCGCAGACGCGATCGATGGCGGTGCGAATCTCCCAACGGATGGTTTGGTATTGGGCGGTCAAATCGAGTAACGGAACTCTCATCACGCGGCGCGCACCTCCTCGCCGATTTTTTGGTAGCGCTTTCGACAGGCGCGGCATACCGCGTCGTGTTCGCCGACTTCGAGCTTGATGCGATTGCCGCAGGCGCACATCCAGCCGGCGATGCGCGCCGGGTTACCCAGCACCAGCGCGAAATCCGGCACGTCTTTGGTCACCACCGCGCCGGCGCCGACGAACGCATAGCGGCCGATGGTGACGCCGCACACGATCGTGCAGTTGGCGCCGAGAGTGGCGCCGTGGCGAACCAAAGTTGGCCGCAGTTCTTCCATCCGGCGGATTTCGCTGCGCGGATTGTGCACGTTGGTAAACACCACCGAGGGCCCGCAAAAGACCTGGTCTTCGAGGGTGACGCCCTCGTAGACCGACACGTTATTCTGGATCTTGACGCCGTCGCCGATCCTCGCGTTAGGACCGATGACGACGTTTTGGCCGATCCGGCAATCTTTGCCGACGCGGCTGTCGCGCAGCACATGGGAGACATGCCAGATGCTGGTGCCTGAGCCGATCTCCACGCCATCGTCGATGAAGGCGGATTCATGCATGAAATAATCGCGCCGCCGGGCTGCGCGGGCAGGCGGAGTGGGGGCACTCTGCTGCAACGCGCTCTGACATTGCTGCAAGACGGTGAGCACGCGCAGCCCTTCCGCGCCGTTGGTGCGCGGCGGCCGGCGGCTTTGCACGCAGTCGAGAAAATGCTGGCACTCGGCGCGCAGCGGCTCGCTTTTCTCAATCGCCAGCGCCCGTCCCTTGGCTTTGTTGGGCACGGGAATCTGGCCTTTCCACAAAATGACGTGCGGGTAGAGCACCAGCTTGTGCTCCCCGGCGGCGACGTCGTCGAAGACCGCCATCTGGCGCTCACCGACGACGATCAGCTTTTGCTCCTTGTACGGATGAAGCCACGAGACGAACACGTGCGATTTGATGCCGCTAGGAAAAGACAACAGGCTGACCGTTACGTCGGCGATGCCGTCGTGGAGATAGTTGCCGCCCTGCGCCTCGACGCGGTGCGGCATCTCACCGATCAGCCCGAGGATCACCGAGATGTCGTGCGGCGCAAACGACCAGAGAATGTTCTCCTCGCGGCGGATCATGCCGAGGTTGAGCCGGTTGGAATAGATGTAACGAATGCGTCCGAGCTCGCCGTCGTCGATCAACTGCTTCAGTCTTAGAATCGCCGGATGATACCAGAGCAAGTGGCCAACCATGAGAATCTGTTGCTGGGCCGAAGCCAACGCGACCAGCGAATTGCCCTCTTCCACCGAAAGACACAGCGGTTTCTCGACGAATACATCCTTGCCCGCCAGCAGCGCCTGCCGCACCAGAGTGCCGTGAGTTTCCGCCGGCGTGGCGATGGCGACCGCGTTGACTCGCGCATCGGCGAGCACCTCGTCATACGACTGGGTGCCATCGACGTTCGGATAGCGCGAAACGGCGGCGTCTAAGCGCCCGCCGTCGCTGTCACAGATCAGCGCCAGCGCGTTGAGGCCGTAGAAATTGCGTATCAGGTTGGCGCCCCAGTGACCGGCGCCGACGCAGGCGATACCGGGTGAGCTTGGATGGATCATTGCTATTCCTTCGCTTGTTAAGTTCGAGTTCGTGTCGCTTTATCACGAAGCGCGCGTGAGCCGAGACAAGGTAAGCGCCGGCGCGCGCCGGAAAATTAAAAATCCAAATACGCCGCGCACAAAGCCGATGCCGTAACCGAAGTGATAAGCGGCAAACACCAGCGGTAAAACCGGCAGAAAGCGCCAGCCGCTTTGCGCCGCGGCGGCCGTCGCTGCGCTCAGATTGGCGACCGCATACGCCGCCAACAATGCCAGCCAGAGAAAAATCACCGGCCCGTAAAAGAGCGCGGCCAGCGGTAAAATCGCCAGCGCCAGGACGAAAGCGCCGGGGACGATTTGACGCAGCGACGCCAGCCCCCAGTGCTTTTTCATCACCGCCACTTTCCAATAGCCGTACTGCAGATATTGGTGAAACAGCTCGCTTAATCCCGCGCGCGGGCAATACCAGCTACGGATCGCCGGCGAGTGCCAGATTTTTCCACCGGCTAGGGTCAGACGCAGATTCAGTTCGTCGTCCTGGTTGCGCAGCAAGGACTCATCGAACTGGCCGATCAGAGCGAAGGTCTCGCGGCGATAGAAACCGCCGAACACCGTATCCGCCGGGCCTTCGTACGAGACATTATGCCAGCGTGCGCCGCCGACCGAGAACGGACTGTGGTGCGCGACCGCGATTGCCTGTTGTATCCAGGTCTCGCCGCGGCAAACCATACTGCCTCCGACGTTATCTGCGCCCGTCGCGCGGCTCACTTTCAAGCTGGCGGCCAGATAGTCCGGTGCATACTGGTTATGGGCGCCCATTATCGCGATAAACTCACCGCGCGCGAGCTGAATACCGATGTTCATCCCCCGCGCCGTGGTCCGCGCGAGATTGTCGATTACACGCAAGCGCGCATCCTCGCGCGCAAGCCGTGCAAGGATCTCACGGGTGCCGTCATTGGACATGCCATCGGCAACGATTACTTCGAAGTCGCCGGCCACTGCCTGCTGTGCAAGGACGGAACGCACACAGGCCTCAATCTGACTGCGCTCGTTGCGGCAAGGAATCACGACGGAAACCGCGGGCGGCGGCTCTTTATGTCTTAAAGTGGACATCGAAGCGTAGGGTAAATGGCAAAAATGTCTGCAATAGTGTCCTGTTGTCCCAACACAGGAACAATCTCGCAAAATTGCGAAAACCCCAAGAGGCCAGTCTTGCGAGTTTTTAGAATTAATTGTTTGGCATTAGTTCGGTCATCAGGCTGACCAACGACGCGAACAGTTCTTCGCCGCGGTGCCGGTAACGAAACGCCAGCTCCGTGAGAAAATAATACAGATCTTGATCCGAGGTGCGGTGAAATTTACGCAGCCGCGGCCGCGCAAAGCTCCAGAAATTATCCAGCCCGTCGAGCGGCGGTTTGCCTTTCGGCAATCGTTTCGCCGCGCCCGCCGGCAGCCGAAAACGCCACAGGATCAGGCCGTCGTAGTCACGGTACGGGCCGGTGAAGATGATCGATCCCTGCTTGGTAAACTTGGGCTGCTCTTGCAGCACTCGCTCGGCGCTGACGTCGTCGACCGTGTCGATGCTGATTCTGCCTTTGCGTTCCAGCAGCCCGAATGCGCGACCGGGAGCATCGGCCGCGCCTTCAGCCGGAGACCCGGCGCGGCTGTCGGCCGCTAACTCGCCAGCGCCACTCGCTTGCGCGATCGCCCGCCGGATCAAATAAATTGCCTTGAGCGCGGTCGGATAGCTGATGCCAACTTCCTTGGCCATCTGCGACGGCGGGATCTCCAGCTCGAACAACTTGACGATCCAGAGCCATTGCCGGGCGGTGAGGTTAAGCTCACCGATCCAGCGCCGCGTGAAATCGTGAAATGTATAGCCGCAGCGAGCGCAGCGATAACGCTTGTCCGCGAGACGGTAGATCTTCGAGCTCCGGCAACGCACGCAGAAGCGGCGATTCTGCCGCCACGCCTCGTTGACCAGAAACAGATGCGAGCGTCTCTCACTGCGGAATAAAGATTCCAAGGACTTGAGTGGCATCAGTCCTCAGCTTGGGTGCCGAATTTTTTAGCTCGGTGCGGATTTACGTCGGCCAGTCAGATCAATCTTCGGTAAGAAATCACCTTAATGGCATCCCATTTGCGGGACAACCGACGCAACCAAAGCCGGAATTGGGGTCGGTAACTTGGCGGCGTCTGAGTCGCGATCGGCTAGTCATAAAAAGGGGGTAAAATAATGCGTTCTAGGGGTAACAGACTACTTAGTGTGTTCTTGTTTTCTGCAAGCGTGCTCGCGCTGGCGCACGCCGCGGCTCAGGCTGCCGTTTTACGTCTGAATTGGCAGGACGGCTCGATCAATACAGCCGGTTTCAAAATTGAACGCCTGAACGGTTCCACCTACGTTGAGATCGCCAGCGTCGCAGCCGGCGTCTTAAGCTATAGCGACGGCAATGTCACCGCCGGCGTGAACTATTGCTATCGGGTGCGGGCGTTTAACGCCGCGGGTCCTTCCGCGCCGAGCAGCGCGGTTTGCACCACTGCGCTGAACGCTCCCGCCGCCGCACCGACAAACCCTCTCCCGGCGCCTGACGGTTCTAGCGGCGGCTCCACGCCGCCGGCTGTTCCGCCCGCAAATGGCGCGAAAGACTGGAGCGATTATCTGATTAGCCTTAAAATACGCTCGGCCGACAACGACGCGCTGGGGGTCATGTTCCGCTACCAGGACAAAGACAATTACTATCGGTTCTCATGGTTTGCCGAAGGTAAATATCGCCGCTTGGAGAAGCGTGTCGGCGGCGTCTTTCATGTGCTCGCCGAGGACACTGCGGTTTACATCACAGGGCAAAGCTATGCCCTACAGATCAGCGTGAGCGGTTCGTCGTTGCAAGTCGCGATTGACGGCAAACCGATTTTGTCGGCCAACGACACAGCTTTTACCCGCGGCACCATGGCGCTTTACTCCTATTATAACGCCGGCAGTCACTTCGATGACGTACGCGTCCAGGATCTCGTCACGCGCGCCACGTCACTTGCCGATGATTTCAACGACGGTGACCTCGTCGGCTGGACCGTGATAGACGAGGGTAACCACAACGGACCGTCGGTCTGGTCGGTGGTCGATGGCGTGTTGACGCAGACCAGCAACATCGGCTTCACCGGCGGCGATAACGGCCAACGGGCGACATACGCTCTCTACACCCGGGGCAATTGGACCGATTATCGCCTGTCGCTGAAACTTCGCTCCAGCGACAATGACCGCCTGGGGGTCATGTTCCGCGTCCAGGACAGCGAAAACTTCTATCGCTTGTCATGGGACCAAGGCACCCCCGGACGCAAGCTGTGGAAGCGCGAGAGAGGCGTTTTCAAACTGCTCGCCGAAGATGCCGTCCCCTATGCAACCGGGCAGACCCACGGATTGGAAATCATCGCCCAGGGAAACTCATTCAAGGTCAACATCGACGGCAAACCGGCCTTTTTCCTCACCGATCAAAGTTTTCCGATTGGCACCGTCGCGCTTTATTCGTCGCACAATCAAGGCGGCGTTTTCGATGACGTTCTGGTTGAAGACTTGGCCAATAAGTCGGTGTTGCTCTGGGATGACTTCAGCGATGGCAACTTGGCCGGCTGGAAGGCATTCGACGATCCCGGCACCACGTTGGGCCCATCTGACTGGTCCGTGGTCAACGGCACGCTGGTTCAGGGCAGTAACATCGGCTCGGACGCGACTGGCCATCCCGGCACTTTTCTGTTGTATTAGGAGGAAGAGATGAAATTGTCATTTAGATTACTGATTCGGTCAATCGTCACTATTGCGCTCGCCACCGTCACGGGCGGCCACGCCGCAGCCGCTAGCTGCACACACTACGCTTCGCCTTCCGGCACCAGCAGCGGCAGCTCGATGTCGCAGCCTTTTAAGATCGCCAACTTCTGGTCGATGGCTAGACCCGGCCACACACTTTGTCTGCTTGACGGCCAATACACCGGCTCGGTTTCGATGATCAACCCCCCGGACAACCTGAGCGGCACATCCTCGGCCCGAATTACCGTGCGGGCGCTCAACGACGGCAAGGTTCGTATCAACGGCCAGGGCAGAGACTATCCGGTACAGCTCCGTTTTAACAACTACTTCGTCATCGAAGGCATCAACGCGAGCAACAGCGCGGGCACCGTCGTAAGCATCTCACGCTCACACCACAACACTATACGCCGGGTCGCCGCGTGGGATGCCGCCGATGGAAATCACAGCATCTTCGGCATTCACAGCGCCACTTATAGTCTGCTGGAGGACGTCGCCGGCTGGGGTATCGCGCGCAAGATCTACGAGTCGTCACAGGGCGGCGACAATACGACGATCCGCCGCTCCTGGGGCCGCTGGGAAGGCTCCCACGTGGTCGGCCCCAAAATGACCTACACATTGGCGTACAACAACTACAACATGATCGTGGAAAACGCGCTCGGCACCTGGAGCGCCGAGCGCCTGAAGCAGAGCTACACCCTGCTTGATTACTTCGGCAAACCGTGGACCGGCAACGGTGCAGGGACGTACACGAACTACCGGGTCGATCAGCCCTACGGCATTTTCGCCAACGATGGTTTCACCGGCTCGGACAAAAATGCGCGCAGCAAGCTGTTGGGCAGTCTCGCCTACATCCGTAGCAGCGATCGCTTTCAACCCGGGCAAGCCGTGTTCATAACCAAAATCGATTCCATGGAAATTGCCCATACGGCGGCTTACATCGAGCCCGGCACCCACACGACCAAGCAACGTTTCGGTTTGCACAATTTACAGAGCTCCACGGCACGAAACTTAGTCGCGCGAAATCTCACCGGCATCGGCGGCAAAGGATCTCACTATGGCAGCGATTGGAACAAGAGCGGCCTCGCCGAAGGCGCCTCGTTGTCGTCGGTCACCAATCCCTTCACCGCCAACGGGGCCGGCGCCAATCTCTGCTTCCGCTACAAGGACGGCGTCTTGACGTCGCAGCCGCTTTGGCCCTGGCCGATGAACCAAAGAATCATCGATGCGACGCTCCAGTCCGGCAGAGCCGCGGTCGACGTGACCGCAACGGTCGAGAGACTACTGGGCCCGATCCCGGCGGCATGCAAAACCACGAGCACCGCGAGCGGCGGCACCACCCCAGAGCCGACCGCGCCTAGCGCTCCGGTAAATCTGACGGTGTCTCCTTAGCTGCGGACAATCCGCGCAGCGGGACGCGGCGTGCGACGGTGCGCTGCGTCCCGCGCTGGCCGCGTTCCATCAGACCTCGATAAAACCCGATCAGATCGTCGATCTGGCTCTCGTTATTCCATCGCGCTTCGACCATGCCCCGCCCGGCGCGTCCCAGCGCCTGAGCATGAGCCGGACGGCTTAACAAATCGGCGATCCGCTCGGCGAGGCGCGTCGCGCTCGCGGGTGGAAAAAGGTAGCCGTTTCGCCCTTCAGCGAGAAACTGCCGAACCGGCGGCAAGTCGCTTGCCAAAACCGGCAGACCGCAGGCCCAGTACTCGAACATCTTGCTGGGAATATTCTTCAGAAACTTGGGCACCGCCTGTAACAAAACCAGACCGATTCGGCCGGTGCGCAACCAGACGGGAACTTCGGCGTGTGCCAGCCGTCCATGCAACTCGACTTGTTCGTGCAAGCCGTGCCGGCGCAGGGCGAGCTTGATCGCCGCCAGGCCTTTGTCGCCGTCGGTATAGCCGGCCAGCCGCGCCGTCGGTCGGATACCGCTCTGCGCCAGAATCTGTAAGGCATCGAACAGCACGAAAATGCCCGCGCGTTGGCTCAAACCGCCGAGATAGACCAGGTCCGCGGCCGGTTGCGCGGGCGCGCCATCGAGGGGCCTAAATAATTCCAGGGGTGGGAAATTATAATGCACGACGGTTTTCAGCGGCGCCGTGCCCGCGAAATCGGCGGCTACGCCGCGATCCGCCGTCACGATGCCATCAAGCAGCCTGCCCGCTAGCTGATTGGCCAAACGCGCGCTTAACGCCGCCCCCGGACGAACCCATCGCGGCAGCCAATATTTGTCGCGCATCATGCTCGGGTAGTCTTCGTGAACGTCGTAGACTACTGCTTTATCAGTCCTGAGGGTCTTTAGGATGAGCGCCAGCGGAATCAGCTCCGGATCATGGAAGTGATACACATCGGCCGCTTCCGCCAAAGCCGCCTTGAGCGCGATGCCAATACGCCGCAGCCGCGGCGCGCGCGCCAGGTCGTTGTTGCTGGGCGACGGCCGCAGGTACGACCCCGCGGCAAAGCTCTGCGGCGCGATCAGCACGGTATCGACTTTCCTTGCCGCCAAGCCGCGGCACATGCGATAAAAAATGCGCGCATCCAGCGCCGGGTGCACGGTGGTGATATGGCAGATCTTCATGGACGGCTTCCTGATGCAGTCTGTTAGGCTGCGCGCTCCACTTCCGCTTCGCGACCGGCCAATAAATGATGGTAGACCGGCTGCAGCTCGGGTTGCGCCGACAGGCGCACGACGAGCGCAGTTTTGCCGCGCGCCGTCCTGGGAATTTCCCGCACTTCGACGATGTCGAAATTGAAGCGGCCGATTTTTTCCAATAGATCATCGCGCACGGCGATCGCATCCCGATGCTCGTAATCAGCTCCGGGACAAATCAAGAGATAAGCGTGGTCGGCACTGTCCTGGAGGATTTGCGCGGAGTGAATGGTCGGGCTGCGCTTGAGAGCGGTCGAAAGCCTGCCGATTTTTCGGCCGTCGCCGGCGATAAGATAATCGTCCAATCGGCCTTCCAGATGAGTCAACATGGGTTGTCGATTGCCGCAGAGACACACCGGCTCCTCGCTCCAGGCCGCGTAATCGCCCATGCGGTAGCGCACCAGCGGCATGGTGTCATTAAGTAGTCCGGTGGCGACGATCTCGCCTACTTCGCCGGCAGAACATGGCGTGCCGTCGGCGCGCAAGATTTCCACAATGCCGGCGCCGGGGATCACGTGCATGCGGCCCCGGACGCACTCCATCGCCAGGCAAACCGCCTCGCTCTGGCCGTAACTATCGTAGCAGCGGCAGCCGAAAAACGCCTCAATGCTGCGGCGCATCCCGGCGACCAGGGTATCACCGCTGACGATGGCGGCGCGCAGCGTGAGCGGTGGTAGGCCGCGTTCCAAACCGAACTGGCCGAGCGCGGCAATCGCCGAGCCGTAGCCGGTAATCCATTGCGAGCGGTAGTGGCGCATGGCGTCAATGTATGGCGCCGCGCTCGCGCGCGAGACGTGGTAGCTCGACAGGTAGAGCTGGCGCCAGCGCCGGTTAAAGCGCCAATAGGGCGGTGCTTTGGTCGTCCCCGGGACGATGGTCCGCCCGCCCATCATCGCGCGCGGCATTTCTTGGGCTACACCGGCAACTTTTCTGATCGCGACCTCTACCAGCGCCCACCATTGGGGCAGCATCGATTTCGGCCAGTAAAGGCATAGCGCCGTGCCGGTCGTGCCGCTGGTTTTTTCCAACCACAATGACTTGTAATCAATTCCTTCGGCCAGGAAGCGGCATTCGTGACGGCGCACCGTTTGTTTGTCGAGCCGCGGTAATCGCGCTAAGTCGGCTGCCGAACGAACCGACTGCCAATCCACATCACGCCAGCTCTGACGATAGAACGGGACCTGGGTCGCGGCTAGACGCACCAGGCGACGCAGTCGCCGGTCTTGCCATTGCGCCGCTTCGCCCCGTGAAGCCGTGTGTAGTTTCGTAAACTCGGCGAGCGCCTCAGCGTACCCGGGACCATAATACAAGCGGTCCAAATAAGCCGCGTACCCACTGAGCGCCGTCTCCTGGAGAAAAATCGGCAGCCGCCAGTAAAGCTCCATGCGCCAGTCGCTGCTCATGCCGCTTGCTCCCGGCGCTCTCTATCACTGCCGTGCGAGAGCGCATCGAATCCCACTACGCCGACGCCGGCGCGCTTGAGTTTTGCCGCCAGTCGCGGGTCGCGAAACAGCTCGTATTCGCGCAGGCGCGATTCGGTGAGGCCGCCGAACAAACGCGCATCCAATTCCTTGGCGGGGTGGATCACCAGTTCAACGGCGCTGCCGGCATGGCGCCAATTCAAGCGCTCGAGCAACACCGGAAGCGCATATTTGCCCGCTTCGTGGCCGGGCAGATATAACCTGCCGTCCGGCATGCGCGTGCCGCGCGCACGCGCCGCGCGCGACCAGCGTCGAATCACCCGGCCTTTGAGCCAGTACGAGGGATGACGCAGATCATAGGAAAGCACCGTGCCGCGCGCTGGCAAGGTAACCCGCTCGTGGGAGCGCATGGCGGGAATTTTGAGTTGATTGCCGAGCGCAACGAAGAATTGGAACAAGCCGGGGAAGACATGCACGTTCTGATGCGTATTCCAAAAATCTGGATCGCCGGCGAGCGCGCAAAAACGCTCATACTGGGCGACCAATTCGGCGCGCATTTCCGCCACCTGGAGTTGCCCCATCAGCCAGCGCCGGCGCAATGAGCCGGCAAACTGTCCGTTGCCATCGACCAAACTCGGCACCGATTTGGCGCCGAGCAGCGGCTTTCCTTGGGTCAGATTCCAATGCACGCCGATAGACGCGCGCGGAAACTTGGCGCGCAGCCCGGCACTCTGCGGGCAAGCCGGCATGTTGGCCATCACGCAGGTCGCGCCCATGGTGCCGGCCGCCAGACACTCTTCGATGGCGTCGTTGACAGCCGCACACAGACCGAAGTCATCGCCGGTGATAATAAGGTGTTTGTTCATAACGAGATCGCTACCGGCAAGTTCGAATCGTGCCTATCGCCGCCCGGATGGGCGCGCGTCTCTCTGAGCCGGCGCTGCAAAAAAGTATCTTTGGGCCAATTCCAGCGCACACTCGGGAGTTGCTCGCCGCAGTAAAGCGCGCCGTTGACCTTACTGTGGAGGAACACCCGCTGCCATAAGCTCGGTTTCTCAATTTCGCTTGGAAGCGTTAGCATTCCCTTCTCCCGCTTAATTATTGGGATTCGCCGCTCAGTCCCGAGCGCGCGCCGCGCGCCGAAAGAATCGGCGCGGCGCTGGAAAACGGCGCGACGTTTGCAGCCCGCTCAGCCAGCGCGTGCAGCCGGCGCGCCGCCTCAGCCATGCTTCTCTGCACATGATAGTGGCCGAGCACGCGCGCTTTGCCGGTCGCGGCGATACACCGGCGTTGTTCAGGGTTGCGCGCCAACTCCACGAGCGACCTGGCGAGCTTGTCGACGTTCCCCGGCGGCACCAACTTGAGAGCGTCCAGCCGGTTATCGATCTCCAGCACCGGCGCGATTGCGTAGGCTAGCGCCGGCAGTCCCGCGGCCATCGCCTCAAGCAGACTGTTGGGCATGCCTTCGCGATGGCTCGGAAAAGCGAAGACGTCGGCGGCATTGAAGTATTGCCAGACTGCGGCCGGCGCGCAGGCGGGCAACAGGTGCACGTACCGCGCCACTTCCGGTGCGCCGCGCAAATGCTCGATCAGTTCCGCGCTGTCATCGAAGCCGGCGTGGGCGCCGACGAGCACGCAAACAATCTCGCCACGTTCTCTGCGCGCCAAACTAATAGCATCGATCAGCTCGAAAACTCCTTTAGCCTTAACGATCCGGCCGACGAACAGAACCATGAGTTGATCCGGCCGCACGCCCAATTCGGCCCGCAGCGACCGGCGTGCATCCGGCGCCGGCGCCGGCGGCAGCTCGATGCCCCGAGGTAAAACGACATGGCGCTTGGTTGAGAAAACCTGCTGCGGCACGCCGCACAGGGCGGCCGCTTGCTCTAGCAACTCGGCGCTTTGATAGAATTTGAGATCCAAACGGCGGAGCGCGGCGCGCACAGCGCGCCCATGGGTGGAATTCGCCGGCACACGCACGTCGTTGCCGGTGGCCCAACCCGCGGCAGGGATGGCGAGGCGGCGCGCCAGGCGCCAGGCCAGACCACCGGCACCGATCAGGTTGAACGCCAGGATCGCGTCGTAGGGTTCAGCCTTGTGCCGCTCGGCCAATCGGCGCGCGCACGACAGATAGGCGCACCGATCCGGCCTCAGTACACAGCCCATGCCGGGCAACTGCACATAGGCCGGCCGGTAAATCCCCATGCCGTGGCGAGTTTCATGCTCAACGATCTGATCGTAGGCGCGCCAGCGCGGATGGCAGGCGGCTAGACTGCGAGGCACGTAGGGTCGCGGCGCGAGCACCTCGACGCGGTGGCCGAGCTCTTGGAGGGCGCGCGCCGAGCGCTCATTGAACGCTCCCGAGGAGGGATGGCCCGCGTGCGGATAATTGGATACAACGATGAGTAAATTCATAGGCGAAGTTGCGCTATAGGAGTAAACCAGGCACCGGCGCGGCTCTCGCGCCGGAGTCGCACCGGTCAGAAGTCGCGCCGCCGCACATTCGCGACTAGAACATGTTCGCTCGCGGCACGGCCGGATGCGCGCAGCGGCTGGCGCACCGCCTTGCTCTTTTGCATCGCCGTCGCCGCGGCAACGGCCAAGGCTAAAATGAGCCATTGCGGCTTGCGGGCGAGATAGGTGTGCGTGAGATTGGCGCTTAGCGTCATCATGAGCAGAGCAAACGGCAAATTGCCGAATTTGCCGGCGCGTGCCTTCCAGGCGCCCAGCGCGCACAGCGCAATGCCGATCAAAAAAGGGATGGCGCCAAGCAAGCCCACCTCCATCAACAGATGGAAGACTAGATTATGCGCGTCCTTGGCGCCCCAGATTTCTCCGACGCGGCGGCCCAGCTCTTCCCAATAGGCCACCGGCTGCCAGCCGAACAGCGGCCGTTCCGCAATCATCTGGAGCGACGCCGGAATGATCACCTGGCGCCCGGCCAGGTTACCCGAAGTACTTTGTTCGAAGCGCGCCAGCACGGTTTGATGTTGCGACACCAGAGCGACCATCGCGGCGCCGACAAAGACGCACAGAAGCATGATGATCAAGCGGCGTCCAGGCTGGCGATTGGGCAACAAGCACACGGCGAAGCCGATGACGAAGGCCGCCACCCCGGTGCGCGATCCGGTGCGCACGGTAAGCGCCAGCAACGGCAGCACCGGGGCGATCAATAGCGCCTTACTCCAGGAGTAGCGCACTTGAATTTCCAGCGCCGTGCCGATCAGTATGACCGCGGCGAGCGCCATGGTGTAAGCCAAGTAATTAGGGTTGAAGTCCAGCGCCGTGATGCGCTCGCCGACGCGGCTCTCGATGCTGGTTGAGAAGCCCGGCACCTCGAGCAGCGTGCCGAGCGCCAAGAGCACCGATGCAAACGCGAAGGCGAGCAGCGCCCGGCGGGTCAGCAGCGCGACGCGCAGCAGACTGGAGGAAATCCAAAAGAGCAGCAGGAGCTGCGTTAAGGTTAAAAAAACCGAGACGAACTGGCGGAAATAAAAGCCCTCGAGAAAGATCCCGTTGGCCGCGAACACCAGCAAATAAATTAGGAACCACGCCAACGGAGCGGAGCCCGACGGAAACGATCGTTTTCCCGAGAGCGGATTGTAAAAAAAGAAGTAGGCCGCGATCAATAGCAGTCCCGCAAGTTTGGCCAGGGAAAAGGCAGTAAACGCCAAGCTTACGGCTTCGAACGGCAAAGCGCCTGCAAAGCCGATGAACGACCAGCGTACGATTTTGGGAACCTCGGCATAGTCCGAGCGCGGCACCGGCCGGGAATAAACGACGCGCGCCGCGTCACGGTGCGGTCGAGCGGCGGCCGTCAACATAACACCGCCTGCGGCGCCGTAGCGGGGGCCGGTTGATTGCGCAGGAGGCCGGCTTGATCGCGCCGTTGTTGCCGATCGTGTTGCAGCCACGACTCCAGCACGAAAATATTCCACAGCTCCGCGGGAGCGGCGCCGCGCAGCGCCGAGCCGCGCAGCTCGGCGAGCGCGTTGCGAGCATCGATCCAGCCTTCTCGCGCCAGGATCGAATCACCGAAGGCTTGCTCCGCACGCGCTAACCAATGACTGGCGAGCCAGCGTTCTGCCGGAATTCGAAAGCCGCGTTTTCTGCGCGCCGAAATGCCGAAGCCAAGGTGGCGGCGCGCGAGCGCGCGCAGGATCGCCTTCAATTCACCACGGTGAAGCCGTACATCGATCGGCAGGGCTGCGGCGAAATTCCACAATTCCTGATCCAGAAACGGTGAGCGAGCTTCGATGCCGTGGTGCATCGTCGAGGCGTCGACTTTTTTCAAATACTCGCCGACGAAACGGGTGCGCCGCTCGAAGTCGATCAGCGTTTCGACCATGCCGTTGGCGCGGCGCGCGAAATCGTCAGACGGCTCTTGCGCGTCTGTGAATCGCGGCCCCAGCAGGCCTTTGTCGCGATAGCGATCGAGACTCGCGGATTTCCCCAGATAAGCGCCAACCCCGCCGGTCGCGTAGTCGATCAGCGCGCCGGCGCGGCGCAGCGGCCCCTTGGCCAATCCGACGCCGCGCCAGCTTTTCCATTCTTGCGCCAAGGCGGGCGGCAGATAACGCGCCAGTTTCTCGGCCAACCAAAGATGGCGATGGCGCGGATAGCCGAGGAAAAGATCGTCGCCGCCGTCGCCGGTAAGAACGACTTTCGCCGATTGGCCGATGGCGCGGGAGATACGCAGCATGCCAAGAGCGGAGCTGCTGGCAAAAGGCTCGTCGCAGGCCGACAACAGCTCGTCGATCTCCGGCATTTCACTGTCGGCTAGCGCCAGCACGCGATGGCGAATTCCCAGGCGACGGGCCGTCAGGACCGCGCCGGCGCTCTCGTCATTGCGGTCGCCGGGAACACCGACCGTATAGGCCGTGAGATCGGCGCCCAGCTCGGCCATCGCCCAACAGATCAGGCTGCTGTCGATGCCACCGCTGAGCAGCACCGCCACCGGCACATCGGCATCGAGCCGGATGGCGACCGCTTCGCGGAAGCGCCGTTCTACTTCGGCGGCGGCGGCGCGAAACGACAGGCGCGGCGCCTGTGCCGGAGCCGGCGCTTGCCAGTAACGATATTGGCGAATTTTTCCGGCGCGCCATTCGAGAATGGTCGCCGGCGGCAGTTTGCGCACGCCGCGATAAATGCAATGCGCCTCGCCGACGAACCCCCACCGGAGCAAATCAGCCAAGGCGTGCCCGTCGATGGCGCCGCCGTAACCGCCGCGCTCCAGCGCGCGCGCCGTTGACGCGAACGCGAGATCTTGGTTGCCCGCGGCATAAACCAGCGGCTTCACGCCCAGACGGTCGCGCACCAAAAAGAGCTTGCGCGCCGGCTCATCCCACAGAGCGAAAGCGAACATGCCGCGCAGGCGGCGCACCAGGTTGTCAATACCCCAAGCGCGATAACCATGCAGCAGCACCTCGGTGTCGCTGTCGCTGCGGAAGCGGCAATCGAGTTTTTTCAGCTCGGCGCGCAGCGATCTAAAATTGTAAATCGCGCCGTTGAAAACCACCCAGAGCGCGCGGTCAGCGGACGGCATCGGTTGCGTTCCGGCAGCGCTGAGATCGAAGATGGCGAGCCGGCGATGGCCGAGCACGGCGGTCGGCAACTCGGCGAGCCCTTCGGCGTCGGGTCCGCGGCGCGCCAGCGCGGCGATCATTTGTCTCACCGCAAACCTGCCGCTCTCGACGTCCGATACTCCGACAATGCCCGCTATGCCGCACATGTTAGTGATTCTTCCCCTAGGTTGGTTAGCGCCGGGGCGTGTTGCTGAACGGCCGCTGCAAACGATCCTTGAATGATTTCATCCGAATGAAGTTGTCACAGCCCCACAACGAAAAAAACAAATTGAGATAAGGCCGAACTTCATAGGGATAGATGCGGATCGCGCGCCGCAGCGCCGCCCGCCCTTCGGCCGGTTTTCGGTTGTAGCAGTACAGCACTCCCAGTGATAGCAGGTAGCGGCTGTACGAGCGCCGGTCACCCGCGAAATAATCCGCGTACTTCGCCAGCTGCGCTTCCTTGCCATGCAGTATCGTCCGCGTGTCGGCCGAAAGCCGATCGGCGTGCACCGTGTAACGCACCAGCGGTTCGGCGATCAATTCGAAATCGTAAATTCGGCTGATGCGGATCCACATGTCGTAATCGGCGCCGAATCTAAGTTGCTCGTCAAAGAGCCCGGCCTTGGCGAAGCATTCGCGGCGCAAGATGACGGCCGACGGGCTGCCGACCCAATTTTGCTCGCGCAAGTCGGCATAGAGAGCGCCGCGACGCTCCGGCAAAATCGTCGCGAGGATCGCGCCGGTTTGCCTATCGATGCGATGATACCCGCAGTAAACCGCGCCGACACGGGCCGGGCACTGGTCGAGCACCCGCACCTGCGCCGCAAGTTTTCCCGGCAGCCAGGTATCGTCATCGTCGAGAAAACCGATGTATTCGCCGTTCGAATGAGCGATGCCGGTATTGCGGCTTGCGCCTTCACCGCGATTCTGCGGGTGGCGGAAATAGCGGATCCTGACATCGGCCTGACTCGCGATCGCGGCTTGGGTGTCGTCGTCGGAGGCATCGTCGATAATGACGATCTCAAAGTCCTGAAACGACTGCCGCAGGACGCTGGCAATCGCATGGCGCAGTAGCTCGGCGCGATTGTGAGTGGGAATGATGACGCTGACTTTAGGCATGTTCCGCCATCCCCTGAGCTTCACGGCTTTGCCAGTGCGGCAGCAGGCGCGCCTTGGCCTGGCGCGCTCGGCGGAAGTTTTCGCCGCCGAGCAGGGCAAGCCCGAGATAGACGTAAGACTCCAACGCCAGCGGGTTCAGCCGCGCGGCCCTTATCAGCGCCTTGCGCCCGGCATTGACCTGATCGGCTTCGCAATGCTGCACGCCGAGAGCCAAGTAATAGATGCTGCACTTGCGGCGGAACGCCGCCGACTGTCCATATTTTCTGAGCATCAGTTCGAGCCCCGCGGTCAAAGCTTCCGCATTGGTCCAAATCTTGTCGCCATGCACGAAATACTTGAACAGAGGCTCGCGAACGTAGGCGAAGTGAAACTTGCGGGCGATTCTTAGCCACAGATCGTGATCTTGAAAACTCGGCAGCCGTTCATCGAACAGCCCGATCTTGTCGAAACAGGCGCGGCGCAACAGCATAGAAGAGGTGCCACCGATGCAGTTACCGGCCAAAAGCGCCTCACTGAGGTCACCGCGCTCCCTCGGAACGATCTGACCGCGCACCCGACCATCGCCGCGATCCATGATGAAATAGCCGGTGTAGACGCCGCCCACTTCGAGCGGGCTGGCGAGCATAACGTCGATCTGGCGCGCGAGCTTCTCGCCAAACCATTCGTCGTCGTCGTCCAAGAACGCGACGTACTCGCCGTTCGAGTTTGCAATACCGGTGTTACGCGCGGCGGCCCCGCCCCGCTGCCGGTCATGGCGCAGACAACGAATCGCGGCGTGACCGAATCGTTCGACGACTGCCTGGGTGTCGTCGTCGCCACAGTCGTCGACGACGATGATTTCGAGGTCCCGGAAGCTTTGCTCTAAGACGCTCTTCAGCGCCCCGGCGAGGTATCCGGCCCGGTTGCGAGTTGGGATGATGACGCTGACTTGTGGCATATAAATTCCCCGTTGTTGAACGCAGGATCAGAAAGGTTCGGCAAAGTTAAACGCCGCTCTCGACGCTTACTGTGCCGGGCAATCGGCAAATCCGAATTCTGGAGATGCTGAAAATGGCAGGGCGATGAAAATCGCCGTCACCGCGGCGGCCGAGCAAGTGCAAAGCTCAGCAACGATTACAGAATCCATCGGCGCTCCGAGATTCTGGGCAAGTCACGCCGCCGCGTTATCGCCAGCGAAAACATTGGCGGATTGCTGAAAAACGCTGATTTCAGGCAGCTCAAAAAGACCTCAGAGACGAGGCGCGTGTTAGATTCGAGTCTCGTGGTTTCTAGTTTCGAGTTAAACCCGAAACCCGGAACTGGTAACCCGAAACAGCAAATACCCATATGGGGCTTTTTCAGCAGCCTGCTCTAGGCCGCCAGCAAATCTTCATAGATGTTGACCAGCCGGTCATTGAGACGGTCGATATCGTAGTGCTGTTCGACGTGGCGCCGCCCGCACCGGCCCATCTCGGCGCGCCGTTGCGGATGTTGGACAAGTTCCGTCAACCGCCGGCATAAAGCCGCGACGTCACCGGGCGGCACTAGAAACCCCGAGCGGCCCTGCTCGACAATCTGATCGACGCTGCCGACCCGGGTCGCCACCACCGGCAATCCCACCGCATGAGCCTCCATCAGCGAAACCGGCAAGGCCTCGGCCAGGCTGGGAGCCAACAGAATATCGGCTTGGCGCAATTCCCGGATGACTTCGTCCTGCGACTTAACACCCAAAAGTCGCACCCGCGATTCCATCCCAAGCTCGCCGATTAGCTGTTGCAAGCGTTGATGCAGCGGGCCTTCCCCAATGATGTCGTAATGAATCGGTTCTGCCGCTCGCTCCATCATCAGCATGCGCAGCGCCCGTATGCCGAACTCCAGACCTTTTTCTTCCACCAGGCGCGCAACGCTCAGCAGACGGATTGATTGGCGGCCATTCCGGTTCGGCGGAGCGTAGCCGAACCGCCGGCAGTCGATGCCGACCGGGTGATAGACGATTTTTTCCGGATCGCCGCCGAAGCGCAGCAGGTGATCGTGATTGTATTTCGAGATCGCGATCAAACAGTCCGCCTCGTCCCAGAGCTCGCCGTAGAGCGCGCCGCCGCTATCGACCGCGGCGCGGATATCATAGCCGTGAAACGTCACCACCAGTTTTTTTTGCAATCCGAGTCTTTTTAACGCCGCGCCCAGTTGTCCGTTATGACCGAACTGGCAATGCACGATGTCGTAGTGGCGAAAAAACGGCGCAGTGTGAAATAACAGGGTGAGCGATGATGCGCCGCGGCCGTAGCGAAAAACATTGAGCGAGCCTAACACCGCCCTGGCGTTGCTGCGCATCCGCCGCACGCCGAGATTGGCGCCGCGCACGAGGCGTGTCCAGCGATTGAGCGGGCAGGCCAGGCGATGGGTGCGCTCCAACAGCCGGTAGCGCCGCACGTCCGGATGCTGCTGCGCCTCGGCATTGACCTGGTGGGCATAAACGTCCACTTGATGACCGCGCTCGATCAAACCGGTGATTTGGTTGAGCACAAACGTTTGGGAAATGCTCGGAAACTCGTCGACGATAAACGCGATGTTCATATCCGAAATTATTTCTCCGCTGCGCCTGGGCGCGCTTTCTGTCATGCGCTCGGCGCTTACGCCTGAGCGCGGCGCGATTGGCCGGCCATCTCGGCGTACAGTTTTCCGGCGCGGCGCCGCGCCGAGAACGCGGTTTGGCCGATCAAGCGCAGAGTTTTGCTACGATGGGTGGGCCAGCAACGATATTCAAACAGCCGCAACACTTCGTATGCGGCGCGGGCGCGCCGCGCCGGCGACGACAGCAGCGCCGCTCGGTTGTAGGCGAGCCTGGCAAAAAAATGCCGGCCCTGCCGGCGCAATGAAGCTACGTCCTCGGGGCCGACCAGCGTGCACATGCAATCGAGAAGCTCGAGGTACTCTCGGCCCCAGAGAGCGGCCTCCGTGGGAGCGGCCAGGGTATGCTCCCCGCGATGAACGCGAAAGCTGGCCTTAACCGCGGGAATGTCGATCCGATGAAAGCGCGCCAGCCGCGCGATCGCAAAACCGTCTTCGGCCAGGTGATAAGGCGATTGAAACCCGCCATGTTCTCTTAATTGCCGGGTGTTGAATATCGTGTTCGCCAGATACCAGCAGGTTCTGCCGGCGAACCAGGCCTGATAAAATTGCGCCAGCGAAGCCGCGCCGGCATCATTGGTGCATTCGCGCAAGATCGCGCCGCGCTCGTCGATGATTCGAACGCCGGTGCGGATAATCCCCGCGTGAACTCGGTGATCTGCGGCTTCCATGCCGGCCGCTACGAAATCATGATCGACGACGTCGTCGTCGTGCAACAAGAAGAAATAATCGCCGCGCGCCTGGCTCAGGCAAAAATTGTAATTACGATTGGCGCCGATATTGATCGGGTGGCGCAAGTACCTCAAGCGCTGGTCGGTGACTCCCCGTACCAACGACGCGGTATCATCGCTGGAGGCGTTGTCGGCGACTAACACCTCCAGGCGCGGATAGCTTTGCGCCAAGACCGAGCCTAATGCCAGCGGCAGATACGAGCCGGCGCGGTTATAGGTCGGAATTGCAATGGTCACCAGCGGGAAGATATTTTGCTTCATGGAATCGTCGGTCTATCGAAGATTAGCGACGGCTTGCGCCCGCTCATCGCAGGCGCGCCAGCGGCCGGCTTTTTCATCCCACTGTTTGATCACCCGGGCAGGCGCGCCGACCGCGATTGAGCGCGCCGGAATGCTATGGGTGACGACGCTGTTGGCGCCGATGATCGACATGTCGCCGATTTTAACCGCCGGCATGATCACCGCGTTCTGGCCAATCCAACAGCCGCGGCCTACCTCCACCGGCGCGATCCGCTGCAGCGCTTGATATTTGTACGGTTCGTACGGGGTTTCGAAGCCGTGCAGGTTATCCAAAATAGTGACGTTGAACGCGAACAAGACATCGTCGCCGATGTCGATCTGGCGCGCCGCGCCCATGATTAGATTGCCCGATGAGGTGACGCGCGCGCCGATGCGGATGCGCGGCGTGAAATGGTGCACGTCGATGTGCTTTTCCGGGTGGCGCAGCGACGGCGACGGGTATTGTTTCACGGCGGTAATGAAGCAGCCGGGCCCGAGCCACACATGATCGCCGAACGATATCAGTTCCGGATTGATGATGCGCCGCGGCAACTCGATGTTTAAGTGTTTGGGGTCGTTGGCGAACTTGGGCAGCGTTCTCGTGGCGATGGCGGCTTGCGCATCGAGCATCCAAACCGCCAAATCGGTCATCAGACGACGCATCCCCCGCCGCGGCAAGTCGATAAATCCCATAATGATCCAACGCTAAGAGAACAGCCGCTACCGCGACGGCAACGTGCGAATCTCCTGCGACATGGCTTGCAGGAAACGCTCTTTGCGCGGGCGTTCGATGATCTCTTGACTGACGCGTTGCGCCAATTCCCAGACCCGGGCCATGGGAAATGCGTCCATGGACTCGCGCAGGGCCGCCACTTGGTAGGCGATCGTCGCCGGCGCCACCGGTCCTTGGGACTCGCTGAGTTTCGCCGCCATTCGATCGAAGAACTGGCGCGGCACGACGCCGGTCGCGGCTTTCGATCCATTGCCCTTGTGGGTGCCGCTAGCGTGGTGAAATCCAAGGTTTTCCATCACCTGGTCGAGGTCATCGACTCTGGAAATGACATCGTCGTCTTCCACGTGATACGCCCACTCGCCGCCACCGCGCTGCTTGTTCTGCAATTCCTCCTGCATGGAGGCGTAGTAGGTTGGATAGTAGGATCTGTAATCGACATAGTCGGGATTGCGGATATCGACGCCGTTCAAAATGACGCCCAGAAGCGTCGCGCTGATGCTGTCGAGCCGTTCCACCGCGCGGCGCGCCGCCTGGACCGTGGTCTTCTGGCCATGAAAAACCATCAACACGCCGTCGCATAACGCCGAGATGACCGCAGCGTCGCTCACCGCGATCGCCGGCGGCGAATCGATCAGCACGAAGTCAAAAGAATTGCGCAGCTCGTTCACGACCTGTTGCATCTTGTGCGACATCAAGAGATCGGCCGGATTGGGCGGTAACACGCCGCGCGGCAGCAAGTAGAAATTCCCAATGGCCGTCTCGATAATCGCACTGCGCAGACCCACCTGTCCGGTGAGAACGTTGGCGAGACCGTCTTTATTCGCCACGTTGACCAATTTGTGGCAACGTCCCTTGCGCAAGTCGGCGTCGACGACCAGCACGGTCTGACCACTTTGGGCCAGCGCCATGCCGAGATTTACCGTCGTCACGGTTTTGCCCTCGCCTGGCGCGGGACTGGTCAGCAAAATCACTTTGGGCGGATGCTCGGCTTTGGACAACAACAGCGCGGCGCGAATCGTGCGATAGGATTCCGCGGTCAAAGAAAGCTGATCGCGCGCCATGACGAGCTCTTTCGACATGGTATGGTTCAAATCCTTCGGCGCCGCCAGGCGTTTTTCCGGCGCGCGTTGCAGCAATCCCGGCTGGCATTTTCCCGGCAATGACTTAAGATGGGGAACCACGCCCAGCGTCGTCAGCGACACGGCCGCCCAGACGCCCTGGGGCGTATTGACCGTCGCGTCCATATATTCGAGGAAAAACGCCACGCCCACGGCCAGCAGCAAGCCGAGAATCGCCGACAGTAACAAGTTGCGCATCCAATTCGGCGACGACGGCAGCATCGGCAGCTCGGCGCGCTGCATGATCTGCATATTCGACGCGGCCAGATCATTGGCCACGTTGGTCTCATGCAAGCGTTTCAAGACATTTTCATAAAGACCGCGGTTGACAATCACCTCTTCGTTGAGCACCGCATAGTCGACGCCCACCTCTTTAAGGCTCAACGCCGTCGCTTGCTGCGCCGTGGCTTCCTTTTCGAGCGACTCTTCGCGCGCGCGCGCCGCCGCGTAACTCGACTCGATGCCGCGCACGATGTTGTTGATTTCAGCGCGCAGGCCGCGGCGCGCCTCGATGATCTGCTGGCTAAGCTCCTCGACGCGCGGGTGCGCATTGGTAAAAATACTTAGAAGCCGCCCTTTTTCGGCCTCGAGCGACGCCAGGCTGCCCTTGATTTGCTGGATCAGCGGATTGCTCAACACCTGGCTGAGATACTCGGTGTTTTTGTTCCGAGTCATGTGGTAGTGCGACTCCGCGTCGATCCGCTCGGCCTTGGCCTTGGTCAGCACCCGGTTGAGATCAACCAGCCGGTCGACAACGATGTTCTCACCTTTCTCGAAAGACACCACGCCGTGCTCCTGGCGGAAGCGATTGAGCTTTTCCTCGGCCCTTTGTACTTTATCTCTCAGTTCGGCCAGCCGCGCGCCGAGAAAATCCTTGGCTTCCTGGCTGAGGCTGAAGCGATTCTCGAGAATCATTTGAATAAACGAACCGGCGTGGGCGTTCGCGAGATCTTGAGACAACTTGGCATCCGGCGTGTTGAAGATGATCTCGACCAAGCGCGTGTTGCGCACCGGCTCGACGGTAAGATATTGGGAATAGCGGCCGACGAGACCCGGGTTGACGCCCAGCTCGTATGGAACTCGGGTTGCCGGCGCCGGCTTTGATTCGCCGAGCAACCGGCCAATGGCATCTCCGGCATACTCGAATCCGCTGCCGATCCAGTTAAAAAGAGAGCTCAACAAACTCGGTCCTTCGGATTTTCCCGTAAATTTGGGGTTATCTGCCAGGTTTAACTTTTTGATCACCTTGGCCCTGAGCGGCTCGCTTTTGAGCAGAGCGAATTGCGTCTGATAGTAATCGTAGGGCCCAATGTCGAACTGCCCGGGCAACCCTTCGGCCACGCCGGCAACACCGGTGACCGTGGGATTTTGCGGCTCGATCTTCAACGTCGAGCGCGCCGTGTACAAGGTCGGAGACGCCAGCGTGATGAGCGCGCCGATGATCATGACGTCGATGAAAACCGCCGCCATCGGCCGAACGCGTTTGAGCAGAATCTTCCAATAGTGGCGCAGATGGGTTTCATCGCCCTGGTCAGAATAATAATAACTGACCTCTTCGACCGGAGGCATCGAACGCGCCGATCCCCTGCCGGCGATAGAATCCGAATAGGGTCTCGCAAGCTCGTTCATGATCCACCCACAAATGATCCGACCGACACTCCCGAAACGATCGTCCCGATGAAACGCTTGACGAAATATTTAAAGCCGCTCATCGGCACCAAGATGACGTCATCCGGCAGCACTTGCGGATCGTTCGTCGTGCCGGCCATCACCGCATTCAGATCCACGGTGATCGCTTCCATGCGCTGCGGTCCGCGGCGGCGGTTGATGCTCACGGCGGAGTAATCCGCCAGCTCGACATTGATGCCGCCCGCGGTCGCCAGCGCCTGGCTGAGCGTATAGTTGCGCCCGAGCGGATAAGAGCCGGGCTTTCCAACGGCGCCGTCGACGAAGAACATGCCGGACTGCGGCACGTTGACCACGTCGCCGGCTTGCAGCGCCATATTCACCGCTTGCGAGTTTTTATCGTCCATGATGAGGCCGGCATTGTTGGCAAGCACCATCAGGTCGACGACGATGCTCTGCCGGTTGCCCTTCTCATCCTGGCGATAAACATGCACCTGATTCCCCGCCCGTTCGGTGACGCCGCCAGCGAGCGCCAGCATGTCCATCACCGTTTTCGGTCCGGTGAGCTCGAAGACGCCGGGCTTTTGTACCGCGCCCATGACCGATACGCGCTGGCGATACTCGGTGACCATTACGCCGACCTGCGGGTTACGAATATATTTGGCGTAGCGCTTGCCCAATTCGCGCTGAACGTCGGCGATTGTCATCCCCTTGACCCCGAGCTCGCCGATGAGCGGCACGACGATGACACCCTGCTGACTTACCCGCAGCATCATCATGCGCGGGGTTGTCCGCGCTTCCTGCTCCGGGATGTTGTAGATCGTGATTTGAAGGAGGTCGTCCGGGCCGATGCGATAGTCTAATGTTGATCCGCTCGATTGCGCCGCCGATAGCGAAAGCGCTTCGTTGATCTGATTGACGGCGCTGGACCCTCCTTGAGCTGGACTTGGGATTGGCGCCACGGTCGGCTGGCTTCGCTCCGCGATCGAACCACCACAGCCGATCATCGCGACCAGTGCCAGCGCCGGAAGGCCTGCAACTCCTGTGCGATAGGTCCACATGGGTTCCTCCGTCGGCGATAAAACTTTCCTGAGCGGAGAATATAGCTCCGCCCATCGGGTACATTTCCCTTCTCGAAGTCGTAACGGAATGTACGTGGGACGCTTTCAGCTACCCGCTGAAAGCGATTCCGCGTTGTCGTTGAGCGTCGCCGCCGGCATAATGGCGACTGGATTCCTGATAAATTCAACGCCGAGCCTAACGCTGATTTGCCGGCTCAAAAGCTTCAATAAAATCTGCACGCGCCCTTTAGCGTTGGGCGGATTCTCGATGATCCCGACAAATCCGTGGAAAGGGCCGCCGGTGATTTCCACCTGCTGGCCGGCGCTCAACTGCGACTGCGCCCGGATCACGCCCCGCTCGTCCGCACGTTCCCTCAAGAAAATTATGACATTCTCTTCAAGTGGAACCGGCGTGGCGCTGAAGCTGACAATTCTTTTAACTCCGGGCGACCAGATGACGTGGTGCGCTTCGCTTGCAAGCGCGATGCGCACGAACAAATAATTGGGAAACAAAGGAGTGATTGTTCTTCTCGATCCAGGCATTTGAAGACGTGGAAAAAAACTTTCTATTCCCTTTAAACCGAGGTGCAATTGCACTTGCTCTTCTTTGTGCGGCTTGCTGTAAACCACGTACCAATCGCGTTGCATGTGTTGGATCTCTGCCTCTCGTCGTTCATGTGAAACGCAATCGATATGCCAATAGCGACTAAAAGAGTTTGTCACCAAAACGCATACAAAAAACGCGCTCACCAGAGGCTTGCGCGAATCGCCGGCAGCGATCCACAAACGCGCGTCGGCCAGAACTGGCTGATTTATTTTTTTTACAGGGGAAAGTAGAAGGTCATTCAAGTCGCTGTCGCTTCGCGTTTACAAATCGGCCACACTCGGCTGGTTCGACAGTTGTGGCATTTCTCCTGACAGGGGCATTAGAATCTTCCTTCGTATTTTAAACCGAGCGTCGAGCATGTGTCCCGACTCAAAGACAGGACTCATTTCAGCGTTTCCTTTTCAGGACAATTGCGCGACGCTCACCCGGCGTACGAAGAAACGTAAGAACGAATCCTACAATCCGTCCCGTTGCAAGCGAATTCCTTCCACATGCCGTTGGAACTTCACCGACACAATTTATCCGCTCACTCGATGGAAGATGCTGGTTGGGCGAGCGCTTGTTCCATCTTTGCAACAGGACAATGTGCCGACGTCGCCGCAACTGCGGCAGTGCAACGACGGTCGTCGCGATATGCGCCGTGGCCCAATCAAGGTCACTACGGTGTTGGAAGACAATGTCTTCTAACGACAGCAGAGAAGAGCAACAGCTTTCTAGTGAGATGGTTAATAGGAGATAACTTTGGGGAGCGGTTGGATGAAATACGTTCGGCGCTTCGAAAGCGCCGGTGAGCCTTTAACTGAACGACCCTAGGCTCCAAGCCGAGGAGTTCTGAATTTGTCGACTGGAAGTCGACTCTTAATCCCAGGGAACTTGACAAGTCTCATAGAATGTCTGCCCTGAGCAAGGTCGAAGGGGCGAGGGATTTTAACCCTCCCCGAGCGAGACATTAATATGATCGCCGGGATAAAACACGGGGATGGTACTGGTTTTGCTTTTTAATTTTACTGTTTTAGTCTTGGATTCTCGGAGCGCCAATTCGAGTGAAGGACGTCGATGAACAGTAATTTGATTAACCGTTTGGAAAAACGTAAGCAGGACATCGTGATGACGATAGCGCATATCCGGCGAGAGCAAACCGAAGTCGAGATGAACACCGAATGGAAAGATCTGTTTGCGCAACAGCGGCGCCACGCGCTCCCCGCTGATCTGTCTAACTGGTACGACGGCAAGCTCAAACAGATCGACAATGTGCTCGATCGAATCGCGCAGCCGGATAGATCTGCATGGGGGCACGGAGCAGCCGGCCCGCGCAACCAGAAAAAAATCATTGCAAAGGACGCGGGCTTCGGTCAGCAATGATTCTGAGATTCACAACTCTTCGATGGCCGCCTTAATAAAGTAGTAGCTAGTGGTATTGACGACGGTTTCTTTTTCTTCTTTTTTTAACTTGACTAGCGAGCCTGAGCAGCTCACAACCGTCCCTTTGTGAATTGTTTCGCTGCCGCCGTCGGGGTAGCCGATGACAACGGTCACGACTTGACCGGGTGAAAGCAATGCGCCGCTATCGCCGCTGGCGGATTCCTTCTTTCTTGTCGCCATAGAAGCTCCTTTTTGATTTATGAAAACAGTATCGGAACTGAGATTAAAAACGGGAAGTCAAAACCGCCCCTGGGACACAGATAACGCGCCGTTGCGCCGCAATTGACACGGCTTTCCCTGATTAAAACTGAAATGACCGAAAATGCAATCTCCGAGCCCGCTGTGTGCAAGACAAGCGCTATGTTGTATTAGCGCGCGAACTTGCCGGCCAGCACAGTCGGGCGCGGGTCGATCTCTCGCTTGCGTTCACCCTGCTGCAGCATCTTTTGAACCGGCCACTAATGACCGCCATCGGCGCAGCCGGGTGGCACGTTGGTTGCGTCGTTGTCTGAGATGAATGCGGAAAGTCATGCACGTGAATGAATCAAGGAGGAGCGAATTATGGAACTCCGAGAGATTATGACTCGAAACGTCGAAGTCGTCAGCGGCGATGCCTCGTTGAAAGAAGCGGCCACGAAGATGAAAAATCTCGACGTTGGACTCATCCCGGTTTGTGACGGTGATCGTTTGCAAGGAATGCTGACCGATCGCGACATCACGATTCGAGCGACGGCCGCTGGTTGGGACCCAACCCAAACCAAGGTAACCGACGTGATGTCCACCGATGTGGCCTATTGCTTGGAAGATCAGGAAGTCGCCGAGGCGGTAAGCCTGATGGAAGCCCGCCAGATCCGGCGCTTGCCGGTCTTGAGCCAGGACAAGCGTCTGGTTGGCATCGTCAGCTTGGGCGACATCGCGGTGCATGCCGGCGATCGCGATCTGGCCGGCGAGACTCTGCAAGAAATTTCCGAACCGGCTCAACCCAAGCGGTAGGCCGATAACAAGGCGGTATCACGTCCGCGCCGACTTCGCCGGGCGTGATGCGCCCGGCGCGCCGACTGTCCGACTCCCATCAGGAAAGGACCGATGATGACCATCGAAATCGGCTACGCGTTATCGAGCGAGGAACATCCGGCGCAAGACCTCGTGCGCTACGGCAAACGCGCCGAGGAGATGGGCTTCAGCTTCGCGTTGATTTCGGATCACTATCATCTCTGGATCGATCGAAAAGACTGGCAGCCATCGCTGCACGGAGGCGCAGCACGATGAAAAATTCTATGACACATGAAGTACGGTCGAACATTCCTTTTTTCGTCAAATTCGCGCTGGTCGGCTCTGCGGCCGCCGCGGCGGGCCGTCTGCATGGCTCGTGAACGGCGCCGCATGGATTTCAGCGGCAAGACCGTGGTGATCTCGGGGGCATCGCGCGGACTGGGGCTGGAGCTGGCGCGCGGCTTCGCCGATGAAGGCGCCGATCTCGTGCCGCTCGCCCGAGACGAGGTTGATTTGGCGCAAGCGGCGAAAGAGCTACGGCGTTATGGAACCAGCGTTACCCCGCTGGTCTGCAACGTGACCCAGCAGCAGCAGGTGCGCGAAGCCGTCTCGAAGGTCATCGCTGGCGCGGGCAAAATCGACGTCCTGGTCAACAACGCCGGCACCATCCAAGTAGGGCCGGTGGAGAACATGGAGCTGGAAGATTATCACAGCGCCATGGCGGTGCATTTTTGGGGACCGCTCTATCTCATCCCGCACATGAAAGCTCGACGCCAAGGCCGCATCGTCAATATCGCCTCCATCGGCGGCAAAGTCGCCGTGCCGCATTTGCTGGTTTCTCGGCGCCAAGATCACTGATCAGGGAGGTTATTCGTATGAATGCGTTGGAGTTTTTGAAGCAGGACCACGACCACATCAGAGATTTATTCGCCGACGCAAAAACTTACACGGATATGAGAAGGCTGTTCGAAAGTATTAAAAACGCTCTTGAAGCGCACACGCACATCGAGGAGACGGTCTTTTATCCGGAGTACCAAAAGCACGAGCGTCTCAAAGATCTCGTGCAAGACGCGAGAACGCAGCACGGCTTGATCAAAGAACTGCTGCATGACTTGGATCGTTCGGAGGGTCCCGAGTTCGAAAACAGTTTTCAGACGCTGATGGCGGAGGTCCAGCTGCATTTCACCGAGGAGGAAAATGAAATTTTCCCCCAGGTACGCAGCCTAATCGACGGTCCCGACTTGAGCGAGCTCGGCGAAGAACTCGAAACCGACAAGATGGAGTATCAGCTGGTTCACGGGACCTGAGTACTAATCTAAAGGTGCCCCATGGCAAAACTAAAGCAATCGAGAAAAGCAAAAACACAGGAGCGCAAAAAACATTCCAAGTCGGAAGAACAAACCGCCGAGCGCTCTGAAATCTCCGAAGAGATGATCGACAAAACCCTGGAAGACTCGTTTCCCGCCAGCGATCCGCCGTCGTGGACCACCGGGCGTGAGCGCTCGACTTCACAAAGGAAAATAAGTCGGATACGCCGTGGAATCTGCAATCATCGCCAAGTCAGAAATGTCTTAAGATAAACGCCTGCCATTCTCGTTGAATTCACGATCGCCCGACGGATAGTAGTTCAGTTCGACAATCTCTCGTAGGGGCAGACCCGCGTGTCTGCCCTCTCGGGACAGGAGACCCATCCAGGATTGCCCTGTACGTCCGCGAAGCGTCCAAAGACTTGCTGAAAGGCTGGGCGAGCTCGCGCGACCTGTCTTCTTCCCGGAATACGAGATCGCCAGCCCCGCGAAGAATTGGCGTCACGACGGCAGCGCGACGTTTCTCTTGCTCAAAGCCTCTCCTCTCGGCTAAACTCGCCGCCAATGGCGGATTTTCCGCAACAATTAGAAGAGCTAATCGATCGCTTCGATCGCAATTTCGAAGCTTACAACAACCAAGCGTACAACGAGACCCAGGTTCGCAGAGAGTTTATCGATCCTTTCTTCGAGGCGCTCGGTTGGGATATTGCCAACAAATCCGGCTACGCCGAGGCGTACAAGGACGTCATCCACGAAGACGCGATCAAGATGGGCGGCGCCACCAAGGCTCCTGACTATTGCTGCCGCATCGGCGGAGCGCGCAAGTTTTTCTTAGAGGCCAAGAAGCCGGCGGTTAACATCAAAGACGACGTAAACCCCGCTTACCAGCTTCGCCGTTATGCCTGGAGCGCCAAGCTGCCGCTTTCGATCCTGACCGACTCTGCCGAGTTCGCCGTTTACGACTGCCGGGTTTTGCCTAAGCCGACCGACAAGGCGAGCACCGGTCGAATCCTCTATCTCACGTACTAAGGAGTATGCCGATCGATGGGATGAGATCGCCGGGATATTTTCGCGCGACGCGATACTCAAGGGTTCTTTCCTGCGCACTGGCTGCCGATTCGACGATGTTATTTGTTAGGCTGAGGCGGTGCTTTAAATATGGCTAGTCGTACCCTGACTATAACTGCTGGTCCCGGTCTCGAACTCAAGGTCTTCCAAGAGATCAAATCCGGAGAGAACGACGCAGGAGAATAACAGCAGTACGGTTAGGAGTTTTCGCAGCATTGGCGCAGAATATCAGCCCGACACCATCGAATGTCAAGCGTCTCTGCGAATCCCATAATGACTCGTTTCGAATTCTCTTTGTACTGTAGACATGGCCGCTGGATGACTAAAACATCTGCCGCAGCGCCAAGCGCGCGGCGTTGTAGCCGCACATGCCGTGTACCCCGCCGCCGGGCGGCGTTGAGGATGAACAAAGATAAAGGCCCGGCGTCGAAGTTGCGTACAGGCGGCGCGTTGGTCGAAAAAACAGTTGACTGAGAATCGGCGCGCCGCCATTGATATCGCCGCCGACGAGATTGGCGTTGCGCCGCTCGAGTTCAACCGGCGGAGCGACGCAGCGGGCAAGGATGCCGTGGCGGAAGCCGGGGGCAAAGCGTTCGATCTGCGTCTCGATCTTATCGGTCATATCGAAGGCGGCGCCGTTCGGAACATGACAGTAAGCCCACAGCGTGTGCTTTCCCGCCGGCGCTCGTGATTCGTCGAAGAGTGTCGGCTGCACTAACAGGACAAAGGGGCTGTTGGCCTGAAAACCGCTCCACGCCATGCGCTCCGATGAGGCGATCTCCGGCAAACTGGCGCCTAGGTGCACGGTCGCAGCCTGCCGGCACTCCGCCGCGCGCCACGGTACAGCAGCCGAAAGCGCCCAGTCGATTTTGAACGCTCCCATGCCGTAGCGAAATTTTTCTAATTTTTCGCGGTAATCCGGCGAAAGGTGGTGGCGCGCGATTTTTATTAGCTGGCGCGGCGTCAAGTCGCAAACAACGACGCGCGACGACGGCAGCTCGGCGAGCGTCTTGACCGGGTGATTCAAAAACACTTCGCCGCCAAGCGAGCGAAGATATGCGATCAGGGCGTCGGCCAGTTTCTGCGCGCCGCCGCGCACGATTGGCCATCCGAGCGCGTGCGCTGTAACGCCGAGAACCAAGCCAAAGGCCGCCGATCCCCAGTATTCAAGCGGCAGCATCGAATGAGCCGCCAAGCCGGCGAAAAGGGCTTGGGTGCGGGCGCCGCTAAGAGTTCTTTCGGCAAAGCGCCGCGCCGGTTGGATCGCCGACAATCCAAAACGCGCCAATTGCAGCGGGCGCCGCGGCCAACGCGGCGGCGCTAAAATATCAACGGCCAGACTTTCCCACTGCGCCGCAAGCGGCGCCATGAGCTTTCGGTAAGCGCCCTCATCGTCGCCGAGTCTTGCAGCGGTTTCCTCAACCGAGCGCTCGACGAGCAGCGCCGTGCCGTCGTCGAACGGATGCGCAAGAGCGGCCGGAGAGTGAATCCAATCGAGGCCATGCTGGGCGAGCGGCAGCGAGCGCAAAAACGGCGAGCCGATTGCGAGCGGATAGACCGAGGAGCACAGATCGTGAACGAAACCCGGTAACGTTACTTCCGCTGAGCAAACCGCGCCGCCGGCGTAATCATTGGCTTCGAAGAGCGCGACGGATTTGCCGGCTTGAGCAATCGTGATCGCCGCCGCCAAGCCATTCGGACCGGCGCCGACAACGACGGCGTCGTATCTTTCGGGCCGAGCCACTCAGGACGGCCGTTGGCAGCTTGCCGCGGCAAATAGAATAAGAATTTCCAGGATCATTCGAACAGATCACGCTCCGACAGGGCGGTCAACCGGTTTTTCGCTCCGCCCTGTCCGCCACGTGAGCGCCGCGTTCCCCCCTGGGCTTTGGTTCGACGACCGTGGTGTCCGCTTTGGCTTGATGTTCGATCGCGGCATTGATCTTCGCACCTAACAGAATGCAGTAAACGGACAAGAGCAGCCACATCATCAGAATGACGACAACTCCCAAAGAGCCGTAGACCGCGTTGTAGCTGCTGAAGTTGGCGACATAATAAGAAAACAGCACAGAACCGACCAGCCAAAGCACAGTCGCAATCACGGCTCCCCCGGTGATCCACCGCCAATTCGGCGTGTCGCGGTTCGGCGCGTATCGATAAAGCACGCCTAACGCGACAATACCGCCGATCGCTAAAAGCGGCCAGCGTACCCAAATAATTAACGCCGTAGCCGGTCCGCCGAGATCGAGCGCGTTAAGCACGGCCGGAATACCGACAATAAGGAACAGAAAGATGATCAGAAACAAAATACCAGCAAGAGTCAGCGACAATGCAAGTGCATTGAGCTTCAGGAAACTGCGTGTTTCGATTTCGTCGTAGGCGACGTTCAGCGCCGCAATCAATGAGCTCATGCCTTTGGCTGCGCTCCAGAGCGCGACGAGAGTTCCCAACAACAGGCTCCATCCCAGTTCGGCTGGACGCGATTGCACGATGCGCTGCAGTTGCTGATTGACGAGCTGGGCGGCTTCGGCGGGTAAAAGGACTTGTGCGCTGGTGATGTGCTCTTGAAGTTTGGCCGGGTCGGTCACTAAGGCGTAAATCGACACCAGGGCGGCGAGCGCGGGAAAGATCGACAGGAATGTGTAGAAGGAAACGCCGGCGGCGACGACGGAAAGATTGTCCTTGCCGATCTGGCTCTTCACCCGCCAGATCCACCCCGACCGAGGGATCGCATTTGGCCGCGTCATCTTTCTCTCCTTTTCGTCGCGCGCTCTCACGACGCTGTTCGACCGATGCCAATGGAACACCGCGAGCAAATCGATCTTAACTTGCCGGCAAGGTCGGATGAGGAATCCTTGCTGATCAAACATTTAACTGCGCCCCAAACCGAGTTCGACCCCGGTCGTGCGAAGTTTTCGGCGGCGGGCCTTTACCCCGATCACGCACAGCAAACGCAACTGTAGGGTATGCCCCGCGAAAGAAACCGGTTAGCGAGTTGGGCGCGCAACCTATTTTCTTGCATGTCCGCCGCCCCATCAAGTTACAAATACTGTCGTCCTGCCACCGGGTCCGGCACGGCAAGGCCCATGTTTTGAATGAGGGGATCCACTTCTTTCTTGAATTCCCAACGCGCCTGAGTGTTGCTCCGTTTTTTCAAACCCCAATGGCAGTAACGGTTGGAGCGTTCAGAGTCTGAGCGGCCGAACATATCGAGCGCTTTGATATACCAAAAATCAACACTCCTCTGGACGAGTTCCCTCGATTCTTGGCTGTGCGCCGCCATCTCGGCCGTCTGGTTGGTGCCAAAGCCGACGTGCCCCATCTCCTCCTTCAGGATCTCCGGCAGGACCCTTTGCAGCGGCAGATAGCTGCAGTCAAGGAATTCTTCCAGTTGGAAGCGACCGACACGATCTATCAGAAATCCAAAGACCGAAAAATCTTCCCACGTGTTTATCAGCCCGCGAAAGGCTTCGAGATAACGCTTTTGGTTGGGAATGCTTAATAGGAACGATGTGTCGACGCCAATATCACCGGCGAGCCGCGCGATTTTTCTGTAATGGTCCATCTCCTCCGCCGCCGTCCGCGCCACGATCAATTGGTTTACTTTGCTCGGCGCCCCCGGCAGCATGTCTTTGACGTACAGATG
>JBOHVN010000270.1:0-16234 GCA_050735675.1 Binatia bacterium
GTCCCGACGGCGCAGGAAGCGGGACTGCCCAATTTTGAAGTCTCTGTGTGGCATGGGCTCTATGCGCCGAAAGGAACTCCCAAGCCGGTTGTGGATAGACTGACGAAGGCGTTACAGGTTGCACTTAAAGACAAGAATGTAATAGACCGGTTCGGCGATCTCGGCACGGCGCCTGTCGAAGAGAAGCGGGCCACGCCGGAGGCATTGGCCGCGCAATTGAAAACCGAGACGGAAAAATGGGGCCCAATCATCAAAAAGGCGGGTGTTTTCGCCGATTGATGGGAAAGGTTCTTGATTGAGAGCCAAAGGAGTATCTGCTCTGTTCTCAATTCGAAGCATTAAGGATTTTTGGGCGGGCCTCATCTACGTGTTTATTGGTTCGTGCACGGTCATTATCGCGCGCGACTACGACATGGGCACCGCGCTCAAAATGGGGCCCGCCTATTTCCCGACGCTGCTCGGCTATCTGTTGGCGTTTATCGGAATCATTTCGGTCGCGCGTTCGTTTATTTCGCAGGGTGCTCCGATTGGCGAAATCGCGTTTAAAGGACTGTTGTCGGTTATTGCGTCCGTGCTGCTTTTTGGTTTTCTTGTCCGGCGCGCCGGACTCGTGGTCGTATTGCCGCTGTTGGTGATACTCAGTGCTTCGGCAAGCGACCATTTTCGCTGGCGCCCGACGTTGATCCTGGCCGCGGGCCTGACGCTGTTTTGTGTTTTCGTGTTTCTCCGCGGGTTAGGCGTGCCGCTGCCAATCTGGGGTTCCTGGTTTGGCGGCTAGTAATGATGAGGGCAAAGGCGTGGATCTCATCGCTAATCTGGAGCTTGGTTTAGAGACAGCCCTCACGTTAAGCAATTTGTTCTATTGCTTGGTCGGCGTGATTCTCGGAACCGCGATCGGTGTTTTGCCGGGATTGGGACCAACGGCGACGATCGCGATGCTTCTCCCCATCACTTTTACGTTACCGCCGGTATCATCCTTGATTATGCTCGCGGGTATCTATTACGGCTCCCAATACGGCGGGTCCACCACGTCAATCCTGGTCAACCTCCCGGGCGAAGCCGCCTCGGTGGTAACCACGCTCGACGGGTATCAAATGGCGAAACAAGGCCGTGCCGGCGCGGCCTTGGCAACTTCCGCGATCGGTTCCTTTTTTGCGGGAACCGTCGCAACGTTTCTTATCGCGGCGTTCGGTCCGCCGCTTGCGGCCGTAGCGCTGGAGTTTGGACCCGCCGACTATTTTTCCTTGATGGTGCTTGGGTTGGTTGCGTCTGTCGTGCTCGCCCAAGGTTCGCTGTTGCACGCGATTGGGATGGTCGTGCTTGGCCTGGTGCTTGGCCTGGTTGGTACTGACGTGACTTCCGGAGCGCAGCGTTACACTTTGGAAATTCCGGAGCTCGCCGACGGCATCAATTTTGTCACCGTTGCCATGGGTGTGTTTGGTTTAGGTGAGATCATTCGCAATCTCGAATCGGAGTTACAGCGCTCCGTGATCATTACTAAAATCACCAACTTGATGCCGACCAAAGAAGACTTGAGGCGGATTACCGCACCGATTCTTCGCGGCACCCTGATCGGGTCCGCGCTCGGCATTTTGCCGGGAAGCGGATCCATCTTGGGTTCGTTCGCCGCCTACTCGATTGAAAAGAAAGTTTCGAAACACCGCGATCAATTTGGCAAAGGAGCCATCGAAGGCGTAGCCGCCCCGGAATCGGCGAACAATGCGGGGGCGCAAACTTCATTTATCCCCATGTTGACTTTGGGCATTCCCTCGAATCCGGTCATGGCGCTTATGGTTGGCGCCATGATTATCCAGGGCATACAGCCTGGTCCTTCTGTCATCACCGAACAGCCGGCTTTGTTCTGGGGCATCATTGTTTCCATGTGGATTGGCAATTTGTTCTTGGTTATCCTCAATCTGCCGATGATCGGCATTTGGGTGCGCCTGATCATGGTGCCCTACCAACTGCTCTATCCAGCGATTGTCGTTTTCACCGCCATCGGTGTTTTTAGCTTGAACAACCGCGAGTTCGACATTTATTTGATGGCGATCTTCGGGGTGTTCGGTTATCTGTTCGCCAAGCTCGGTTGCGAGTCTGCCCCTATGTTGCTCGCGTTCATTCTCGGACCTTTGATGGAAGAGTATTTGCGTCGCGCGATGCTGATCTCGCGCGGCGATCCGTGGGTGTTTGTCCAGCGTCCCATCAGCGTTACCCTGCTTGCATTGGCTGTGCTGGCGATGCTGGCCGTGTCTCTACCGTCATTCAGCAAGACCCGAGAAGAGGCGTTCAAAGAGTGATCAGGCTCTCATCCTACTCAACGTCGGAGTCGGGGAGCCCAAGCACGAAATCCGAAGCTCGAAACAATTTCAAAACTTTTCCAGTCCCGATTGCGTATCTAGTGTTTAAGCTTTGAGGTTTGTTTCGGATTTCGAAATCCGAATTTTGAAATTGATTGCGTCTCAGCTCACGTGTTATAGCCGACCACCCAGCGAACTTCGGGGTAAACTACAGCCCCGGTCGATAAAACTTTAGCGCATTGGCGCCCAAGACCGCTTCTTTATCTTCCTTAGTGAGGTCATCACGCTCGAGCAGCTCGTCGATTTCGTGCCGGCATTTGGTCGCGTCGAAGACTTCGTGGGGGAAATCGCTGCCGAAGAGAAACGATTGGCGGCCGCCTTTAGCGACGGCGGTATTCAAGCCGTCGTCGTCGCAGTCGAAACCGACGAAAATGCGTCCTTCGCGAAGTTGTTTCTTGAAATACTCGCTAGCTTTCTCACCCTGCTTGGGCCCGCCGATCAATTCGCCGTTTAGATCCAGCTGCATGTGTCCGTCATGATACGAGCGGTCGAGCCGGTCCATCATGAACGGCACCCAGGTCGCGCCGCCTTCGAGGAATGCAACACGCAATTTTGGAAAGCGATCGAACACGCCATGAGCGAGCATGGCGCCTGCTTGAATCATCAGACTAAATGGATGACCTAAAGCGTGCGCCGGATAGTAGGTCGCGAAGGAATCCAATCCCATATGATGCAGACAGCCGACGTGAACCGCGAGCGAGCAACCGAGCTTTTCCGCCTCTTCGTAGAGCGGCCAGTAAATCTTATTTCCCAAATGGCCCTGGATGGCCTCCCCGTTCGACGGCAACATGCCGCCGAGCATGCCCAGCTCTTTGACCGCGCGGCGTAGTTCGCCAATCGCAGCATCGACGTCCTGGAACGGGACCAGGGCGACGCCCTTCAGCCGGGAATTTCTCTTGAGAAACTTTTCATAGAGCCAATTGTTATACGATTTGCAGGCGAGCACCGCCCATTCCGGCGCCATGATTCTCCCGACTGCCAGGCCTGCGGTCGGATAAAGCACGGTCCAGCTGATGCCGGTCTTATCGAGAAATTCGTTCCAATCCTCCGGCGAAGGATTGCCCGTGGCGCGGCGATTTTGTTTCAGGTAGCGAAAGTGCAGATGATCGAACTCGGGGAAAATCTTCGCCAGCTGATTTCCCTTGGGCATGTAGGCGGCAATTTCCTCGCCGCAGGCGTGATCGTTGATATGTCCGTCGGCATCGATGATGTTCATTTGAGTCTGCCCCACAAACAAACGGCAAAGGTTTCTTGACTCTGCCAGCCTTTTAGCTGATGGCAATGCTAGTGCAGGGTTCGGCAATCCGGCGGTGATTGATTGATGCCGGCGCCATGGTGGCTATGGCTTTCTCAATGGGCCTAAGCCAGGTCGTGCTCGGATTCCTTTTTGGAGGAACGGAATCTTTCACTTGACGCCCGCCATTGTTGGTCGAGCGATCTCCGTCGGCTGATAAGGACGAGTAACGACCGCATCGTTAGAATCTCTCCCGAGTGAGTCGCCACCAACCCGTTTGCCGCTTCCTTGGCCGCTCAGCTGCGCCGAAGCCCAATCCAACGCTTCGTGAGCTTCTCGGTAGTCGGGTTTTAAGCGCAATGCCTCCTTGTATTCTTTTACGCTCTCCTGGAACATTTCAAGCTCGCCGTAAACCCATCCGAGCGCATAACGATTATAGGGATCATCCGGCTTCAACTCGGCGGCGCGACGATACCCGGTCAGCGCGTCCTTGAACTTACCTGCTTTCGCATGGATCCAACCCAAGCCATAGTGGACGTGCGCGTTTTTTGGATCGACGGCAAGCGCCTTCTTCATCAATCTTAAGGCTTCGTTGACATTACCGGCATAGTGGTGAGCGTATGCGAGTTCGATGCGGGTGTCGATATCATCCGGTTTGATCGCCAGAGCCTTTTGATAGGCGGCCAGCGCCTCCTTTCGATGGCGCAACTTTTCTTCCACCATGCCGATCGCGCGAAAGCCTTC
This sequence comes from Binatia bacterium, assembly GCA_050735675.1. Classification (GTDB taxonomy): domain Bacteria; phylum Desulfobacterota; class Binatia; order UBA9968; family UBA9968; genus DP-20. The sequence continues at coordinate 4,336 of JBOHVN010000270.1, forward strand.
GAACGATTTCGGATTTTGTCGAACGAGTTCTTGGTACACGTTCAGTGCCTCACGGTATTTTCTTCGTTGCCAGTGGACGCAACCAAGGCCCCTGTAACCTTCTTCCCAACTTGGGCTTAGCCGGATGGCTTCCTTGAATGCGCTGATGGCTTCGTCGTGGCGCTCGCTGATTTGGTACTCCCAGCCGAGCGCAACGAACCCTCTGGCGGTCGGTTTGATTTGCACCGCGGCCTGGTAGGCCTTGATTACTTCGTCTTTTTGCTTCAAACCCTTATAAGCGCACCCCAGGCCGAAATATGCTTCGTCATTCTTCGGGTCCAACCGGATCGCCTCTTTGAAACTCGCCGCGGCCTTTTCGTACTGGCGAAGATAATAATACTGCCAACCTAGCCGGAGATGAGTGAACGCCTCGGCCGGTTTTAAAGACAGCGCTTTCTGGTAAATCGCCGCGGCGTTCTTATGATTGCCCTGTACGCTCTCGACCCACGCCAAAATGTATTGCTTTTGGAGATCGTCGATTTCGGTCTGCGCGGCCCGCTGGTAGGTTTTAAGACTCTCGCTTTTGGCGCCAACCACGCGCTGGACTTCCGCTAAAGCCATTAGTAGTTCGCTAGAATTGGATTTGAGTTCCACCGCTCGCTGCAAGTGTTTGACAGCTGACTTATGATCGTCGCGCCCGCTGTAGTATGCCGCTAGCCCCGCATGCGCCCTTTCACTCTTCGGATTGATCTTCAGTGCTTTGAGATAGGCTTGTTTGGCAAGGCTGCTTTGCTTCATTCGCTGGTAAATCCAGCCTGAGACCAAATGAGCGTCAACGGAATCGGGATGTACCACAAGCAGTTTCTTTAGAACCGCCAGACTTTCGTTGTACTTTTCCTGTGAATCGTAAAGCCAAGCCAGGCTCAGATAGTCATCCTCATCGCGCGGGTTCAACGACAGCGCCTTTTTATACGCCTCTTCGGCCTGCTTTTTTTGTCCAAGGCTTTTGTATGTTGCGCCCATTCCGCTGTAAGCCTCAGGTAGGTCCGACTTCAGTGACAGGGCTTTTTGATAATCGGCGAGTGCTTCCTGGTACCGTTTCAAGTTCCTTTGCGTTCGGGCGAGTTGATACCAAATGGCGTAATCCTTTGGGTTCTTCACCGCGGCGTTTCTAAACGAGACGACCGCGGCGTCGTGGTTGCGATTCAACGACTGCTGCATGCCGATGGCGTAGAGTCCCTCTGCTGATTTTGACCAGGTGGACCCGATCATCGCCTTCCACTCGGCGATCGATTTTGTCGAATCGGGCGGCAGCGTGCGAATAATCTCGTTGGAAAGAACAACGGTGGAATTCTTACGCCTGGCAGACGAAACGATTCCCAGCAAGGCGCCTCTGTTGTTGATCACAGCGGCGCCATCGAATTGTCCGGAAAGCGGATTATCTAGGAAAAAGATATTGCCCAATAATGCTATCCGGCCGTAACCGAAAGCTTTTAGGTCCACGGTCTTGTCGGAGCCCACCACGAGGATCTCTTCGTTATCGAGGGGCGTGTTATTCTTTGGCTCCAGGAACGGAGTCGTCTTTGGCGCCGCCGTTGAAAGCCTGACGGCATTGGCGGGCGCATTTTCTGAGATTACGCCCGTCGCTGAATAAGTTTTCCCGTTGTGGGTCTTGATCTCGACCCGGCCGGCGTCGAGCAGAGGGCGATGCAACGTGAGCACATCGCCTTGCCGACTGACGAAGAAGCCGTTGGCCGACGCGAATTCTTTACCCCTGGCGTCGAAAAAGGTTACCTTGACCACCGCCTGGGCGATTTTGCTTTTGATCGAGTCGAGCTGCGGCGCGCCATCGACAAGAGGGGGAAGAATGAAAAGATAACAAAGAAATAAGAAAAGCCGGTGCGTGTACAGCTTCATGCAGTTTTCCTGTTTTCAGTTCTCGGCTTCGCCATCAGCGGAATTATTTCACGCTGGATGTGCCGCACGCAAGTCCAGTCGCTGGGAGCATTTAGCACCCCCGGGGTGAGGACAGTCACTTTGGGTTTGCAGCTGGAGAGTTTTGCGTGGTAACGTTCGCTCGACAAATATTGCAAAGAATCTTCGTTGCAACGGAGGCAGCGATTGCAAAATGGATTGGATAATTCAAACTGACGGCTCGTTGTCGAGCGTGTTTTTACGGGCCGGGTTGGCATTGACGTTTTTCATGCACGGCACGCAGCATGTGTTTGGCTGGCACGGCGGCAAAGGACCCAAGGCTCAGATCGCTAATTGGCGCGACAAATATCACGTTCCCGTACCCATGGGGGTTTTCGGTTTGTTCATCGAATTGTTTTCCGTGGTTTCAATGACGCTCGGTTTCTTGGTTCGTCCGGCGGCGTTCGGGTTGGCGGTCTTCATTGCCTTCGCGCTGTTTTTGAGCCATTGGAGCAACGGTTTCTTTCTGCAAGGCTCCGGCAAGGGCAGCGGCATCGAATACACTCTGGCGCTCTTTCTCATGGCTGTGGCGCTGGTGTTCGGCGGCGCGGGGGCCTTCTCGATCGACGGCTTGCTCAGCCGTTAAATCATGCTATCGAATCCGCGAGCGAAAACTCCGCCGGTATCAGCGTTTTTGGTCCAGTACAGACACGACAAACTTAACCCTTTGTTCGTTGGTAGTCGGCCGGGCCGATGATGAGATCGGCGACTTATACGGCCAAAACCCGCACTTTCCCCGAGCAAATTCTCATAATTCGACATCCGGAATAGTCTTTGTGCCTTTCGCGCATGAAGAAGTTTCTCGGCAATTAGCTCGATTACTCCGAGTTCGATCGCCAAGGGCGGCGGGAGACGATGCTTATCCGACCGCCTTTTTTTTCGAAGCTCGTGCCGAGTTACTAAAGACGGGCGCATTTCGCCGAGATCGGCGTTGTGATATGGAACTGCGGCTATGGAAATGAAATTATCGACGAAGTTTCGCGACTTACTCACGAGGCCCGAATTGCTGGTCATGTCCGGCGGTTTTAGCCCGCTTCACGCGCGCATGTCGGAAGTGATTGGCTACGAAGCTTTCTTTATGTCGGGCTCGCAGGTGTGCGCCTACGTTTACGGTTACCCGGATGTCGGCCTGCTCGGCTTGAGTGAAATGGCCGAAGCGGTTCGCCGCATCACGAATGTTTGCGCGATCCCTATTTTCGCCGACGCCGATACCGGATACGGCAACGCCGTCAACGTTTACCACACGGTCCAGGCATACATCCGCGCCGGGGCCGCAGGACTGCATATAGAGGATCAGGAAGCGCCCAAGAAATCGGGGACGCTGGCCGGACGGCGTTTGATCTCGCGCGAAGAAGCGATCGGCAAATTTAAAGCCGCCGTAGCGGCGAAGAAGGATCTCGATGCCGATTTCGTCGTGTGCGCGCGCTGCGATTCGATCGGCTCGGAAGGCGGTAGCTTCGCCGACGCCATTGAGCGCAGCATCGCGTATGTGAATGAAGCAGGCGTCGATGCGATTTGGGTGAATACACTGACAAAGCGCGAAGAAGTCGAAGAAGCTTGCCGGCGCATTCCCGCGCCGGTAATCGCTCCCTATTACGGGCAGCGGCCATCGCCGACGTTTGATGAATTTCAAAAGCTCGGCGTGGCGGCGGTCTTGTATCCGAGCCTGACGACGGCCAACGGCCTGCAAGCGACTTGGGAGCTTCTCCACGAATTCAAGGAGCGAGGTCCCGTGGTGCTCGAAGAATGGAACAAGAAGGCGCAAGCCAGCCAGTGGGGCATGGTGCCGCGCACGCAGGATCCGATTCTCCCCGCTGCCAAGATCCACCAGCTCGAAGACGAATTCATTCCTAAAGGGTTACAGCGCGATTATGACAAGACTTTCGGACACAACCGGCATTAGCCGGCGGCCCAACGCCTTTTGATCCTGCGAAAAGGTCACCAAGAAAATTCTTGAGGATCGCTAACAGCAGTTGATGGCTTGGTCGGCTCACGTGGACTTAGCCCGCTCGCCGCGACGCTGATTGCGTGGAGCAAAGTCCGGATCCCTCCAGCATTCCAGCGAGAAAGTTGGACGAGGGACACTCGCCCCGGCGAAAGCCGGCGGTTGGGCGATCGCTCTTTAATTTGTCGCCACGCGCGCTTCATGGTCTCGCGCATGAACTCCTGATCGGTGCTGTCGTCGATGACGAACACGACGCGTTGGAGCGGGACCTGATTAAACAGCTCGTTTATTTCGAAAATGCAGCCGTCGTTCAACTGGGAAAAGCCGCGCAGATCCATGAGCACGGCATCGCTTTCGTCGGCGAGCCTTCCCAGCGCCAGCTTCCACGTGTCGTCGTGACAGAAGAATTCGGAAACGCGAAAGCGGCCGTCGCCGTCGGCTTCAACGTCCATCTGCGAGATTCTCAGGTCAAGCGATTGGCCGGAATCAATGAATCGGCGCGCCAATTTGCCGGCGATGAAATCCAAAAACTCGTGGAGCTCGACGGCCGTAGTCGCGAGATCCGGTCCGGCGATCATTTGGATGCTGCCAACCGCGCGCCACCGTTTGCCCAGCGCGTCGTAAAGACGTTGGCTGCGCCGGCCGAGGGCGAACACACGCAGCAACAACAAGCGCGGACCCGCAAGATCCCTGCGGGCGTGCAGCAGCCGAAATCCGATCGCAGCGACCAGTTTAAAAATCACGAACGCGACCAAGCCGCTCAATATCCAGCGCGCCCCTTCAAATACGAGCCCAATGGAATTCACGGTGCCGAACAGAAGCCAGATAGCGTCAATGGTGACGGTTTGATCACTGATCTGTTTTCGCTCATACATCTGGCGCAAGGAGTCGAGAATCAGCCAGCCGGCGATGCCGAAAAGGGTAAAGCCGAGCAGATGTAGGCCCCACACTGTGCCCGTTGCGCCCAGACCCAGGGAACGCGCGAAATCACCGATAGCGCGGAGCAGTTTCGGATTATTACCAGCCACAGAAACGAGCAAGGTCGCCCCCGCAGCGCCAAAGATCATAAAAACCAAGACCAACGGTCCTACGGCGCGGATGCGGCGGTTCAAAAAGAACAGCAACAGGAGCGAAGGGACCGCATTTGCGTCGAACCACAGATAGATGAGTTGCACGATGGTAAGATCGGGACTCCGGGCGAGCAGGGAGCCGCTCAGCGCGATTCCACCGATGAGATAAATTGCCAGAACGATCATTTGCCCGCGTCGCGTGACCGTGGCGACCAGGTTGGTCGTCAGGACCACCGGCCAAGCATTGACCCAAGTCAAATACAAAAACCGCCAGGGCAATAGCGCCATCTTCGTGGATAGTAAAAACGCGGTTGCCATCGTTGCCGCGAAGCAAGCTCCAGCGACGGCGTAGATCAGCGCGGCGAGCCATGGCCGCCGACGGCCGGATCGGTAGAGTAAATTGCTTTTTGCCGATGCACTGGCGAAATCAAACACCAAGGCTGTGTCGGGCGGCCTGTGTGGCTCTTCCGGCGGCATGTGTCCGGTCGACTCTAGAATTTCGCTGCGGCTGCGGCGCCGCATCGACTTGATCACGGCGCGCCGATAGCGCCAGAGGATAAATAGCGAGACCACTAAGGCAAGAATTGCCGCCGTGATCAGAACGATCGAGAGCTGCCCGGTGAGCGCCACCGTGAGAGGATCGAACTGTCTATTCATGCACGGATGAGGGTCCGGTTTTGCAAAATAAAAATCAACCCTGAGTGACGGATTTTTCTTCTTGCCGGACTGCATCGCCTCCGAAGACGCCGAGCGCGACCGCCAGGTCTTGATGCTGATGCAGCGCGTGTTCAAGGCTGAGATCCCGCCGTCGAACGAGATCAAGTTCGAAGGGACCAGAGTTGCGAGCCGCGGCGCGGCCGATTATTTTACCCGGTCACGCGAACGCTAAAGATAGGCTAGTAAACGGCCGCAACTGATCACACCGGTCCAGAAACTAAGCGACAGGATGGCCGCGAGTTTTGCGGCGCGCGGCGCCGCAGTTTCTAAATCCCAAGCTCCGGCCGTGCGAAATATTCCGGCATGGAAGATTGCGGCATTGATTCCGGCGGCAGATAGGAATGTGAGTTTCAGTTGAAAGGCCGGGTTGCTCGCCATCTCCGTGGCATGGGCCGAGAACATCATCAGCCCCGTGGGTACAATGAGAAGCAAGCTGGCCCGCGCCCAGGGGAGAAGATGTTGCGCCAGCGCGCTGACCCGGATCGAGCGTGACACTCCCAGTAAGCGAAAATCAAACAGCATGGCGGCGCCGACGAGGACGGCGAGCCCGAGGATGTGCACGATTTCAACGATCGGGTAAAGCCACAACCACTCGCGCATTGCGGCCGCGAAGCGAGTTGATTCAATCCAGACATCCGGCCGAGTCTTTGCGATAGCGCGCCGCGCCCATATGGCCGAGTCCTATCGTGAAGATTCCGAGAAGTAGATGAAGCACGTCGATGATCCAATGAAAGTCGCCGACCATCAGCGAGGCCTGGGTCATGCCGAGGACGATTGTCGCTGCGCCGACGACAATCGCGGCGGCTGCGATGATCCAGCCGCCGCCCTTGGCAAAGAACTGAGCGATAGCGATGACCCAAAGCGCGCCGACTGCTAGAAAGCCGAGCAGCATGTGCAGTCGGATCCAATTCAAAGCGGTGCCGGTCCAAAAAAGCAGGCCTGAAACGAGCGCGAGCAAACCGGCCAAACTCAGAACAGCGGATGCAATACGAATCACCATAAAATCTCGGCACCGGTTACACGTCCGCCAGCACGCGCCCGGGATCGGTCGCCCGTCGGAGAGGGCCGACACACAGGTCTGCCCCTACAGATTTCACCCCGTTATTTCCTGTTTCCACCTTCCAGTCCTTACTCGCCCTCTACACTAAACTATTGGCGGGTAACTGTCTCATCCACATTGGCAGAGAGGGGGTTTCTCTAGGTTGTACAGCCGACACTCCAACTAACTAGAAATAGCGTCCATTTTCAATGCACGTGTTTTTTCGGCACCATGAGGTGAAAAACCAGCGTTAAGCGCTCAACGCGAAGCTAGGCTCATAGTTGTAGCTTGTCAGGTATGTTGACCGGTTTCATACATAAATAGTAGTATGAAGCCGCGTCTTATGGAGCTGGTTAAAGTCGTCATCGCGGACGATCACATACTCTTTCGTGAGGGTCTCAAACGCATACTCTCTTTGGAGAAGGATGTCCTGGTTGTCGGCGAGGCATCGGACTGCAATGAAGCCATTCAGGTCACGGCGCGGATACAGCCGGATGTCCTGCTGATGGATCTCAAAATGCCGGCCGGTGACGCGGTCGAATCGCTGCTCCAGATCGCCGAGAAGAGTCCGGCAACCAAAGTGATCATACTGACCGCCCATGCGGAAGATGAAAGCGTCCTGAATACGGCGAAAAGCCACGCCCGTGGTTACGTACTTAAGGGCATCTCCGTGCCGACATTGATCGAAGCGATCAAGAAGGTAAATACCGGGGAGATCTGGGTTGATCCGGAGCTACCGGCCGGAGTCGATTTCGAGCGCATCGCGAAGAGCTTGACCGATGTCGGTCCGCCGGCCAATGAAACGCTGCAAGGATTGACCAAGAGAGAGATCGAGATCCTCCAACTCGTGGCCGAGGGTTTGTCGAACGAAGAAATCGGTAAAAGGATTTTTATTAGCAGGAAAACGGTCAAGACTCATCTCACCAACATTTTCGATAAGCTCCAAGTCAACAATCGATTCAAAGCTGCTTTGTGGGTCATGCCCAACTGGAAAAAACACGTCTCTTCAAGATAACCGCACACCCGTCACGGCCGCTAAGTGTTTTCGGCTTCTCGAATTCGGTGCCGGCCAGAACACACATCTTCTTTGACGCTTCGCTAGATCGGCGAGTCCGCCGGACTATGTGTGGGAGCTGAGTCTGGTTTTGTGTTAATGAAATCAGGATTGCGAACGAGAGTTCGGTCTTTACACTTGCGAATCGTTTCCTTGACGCCCGGCGCGCGACTCAGTACCGTCGTTTAGAAAAAAACTGACCAAACCCGGAGCGAAACTATGAGTACGACTTCCTTGCGAAATGATCTTGCGCCTACGGGCAAGCTGCGCGCCGGCATCAACTACGGCAACCCGGTGCTCGCAACCAGAGATCCAGCCAGCGGCGAACTCCGCGGCGTGGCCGTCGATCTGGCGCGGGAGCTCGGCCGGCGCTTCGATCTGGCCGTCGAGCTCGTCGGTTTTGACGCGGCCGGCAAAATGTTCGAAGCGGTGCGCGCCGGCGCCTGGGACGTGGCATTTCTCGCCATCGATCCGGGCCGCGCCGATGAAATCGATTTCACCGCCGCTTACATCGAAATCGAGGGCACCTATCTCGTGCCGGCTGGATCGCCGTTTCATGCGGTAGAAGACGTCGATCGCGCGGGCGTGCGCGTCGGCATATCGGCCAAGAGCGCATACGATTTGTTTCTGAGCCGCACGATGCGGCGCGCCGAACTGGTGCGCGCATCGGGTCCGGATGCTGCTTTCGAGCTGCTCTTGACCGGCCGCTGCGATGTGCTCGCCGGTGTGAGGCAGCACCTCGTCGCCAACGCCGTGAAGCTCCCCGGATCGCGTGTCTTCGCCGGCCGCTTCATGGCGATCGAACAAGCTCTGGGTATTCCCAAGGGCCGCGGCGAGGGCGCAAAATACTTGCGCGAATTCATCGAGGATGTGAAAGCGTCGGGTGTGGTGGCGCGGGCGATCGAAAGAGCAGGCGTCGGCGGTGTAGCGGTTGCGCCGCCGGCCCGCCGGTAAGAGCGCTGTGAATTCTAAGCTTGGGCCTCGCTGCACAACCGAAATTTCGTTTTACAATATTCGAAGACCCCCTTGACCGAAGTACAACGGATTTATACGCTCCCTCCAGCGTCGGTGCCGTTACGGGGAATTGCTCCACCGTCCGGGGATTTTATTCAAGATAAATTGCCGATCGCGCAAACAAAATGTGCTGATCATCATAGCCGGAGTCGCTCACATTAGCCCGTATCAAAAGGAGGAGCAGAGATGAAGAAAATCGGTGGGTTCGCAGCTCTTGCGCTGTCATTCGGTGTGTTTACCGCCGCCTCCCATGCGGCGTCGGATCTGAAGACGGTTAAAATGGTTATTCCCAGAGGGACCGTTTTTGTGCTGAGCTACTACGGCGCAAAGGACGCCGGAATCTTCCGCAAGCACGGCATCAACGCCGAAGTGGATGCGCGCCCCTTCGCGGGCTTTATGGCCGGCCTTCCGAGCCGCCAGGTGCTCGTCACCACTTACGCCGGTCTTAACGCCATCGAGCAGATGAACGAAGGCAAAGACATGGTCGTCATCGGCGGCGGACTCACCAACATGCAGGACGTTTGGGTTCGCAAGGATTCGCCGATTAAAAAGATGACCGACTTAAAAGGCAAAAAATTCGGCATCTGGTCCCGTGGCGCCGGCGCCGCTAGAAGCTTGCAGGTACTGGTGATGGACGCCTTCAAGCTCGATCTCAATAAAGACACACAGCTTATTGAAGTGGCCGCGCCGGCCCTGATGGCCCTTTTAGATAGGGGTGAAGTGGATGCCATGTTCAACTTGAGCTCGCTCTCCATCGCCGCTGCTTCACAACCGGATAAATATCGCATGCTGTTCAGCCCCGACGATTACTGGAAGGAAAAGACCGGCGAGCCCTTGCTCTGGTCCGCTCCGACCATTGCCTGGAGGGATTGGGTCGATGAAGATCGCCAGCGAGCCAAGAACGTCGTGGCCGCGCTCCACGAATCGTTTCAATGGTTGCGCCAGAACTCGGACAAAACCATTGAGAAGTACGGGAAGTTGGCCGGCGTACAGAATGCCGCCCAAGCTGCAACGCTCAAAAAGATGCTCCAGGAAGGCCGCATTTTTCTCGAACGATGGGACCCCAAGGTTGTCGATGCCCAGTGGAAGTTTCTCCAACTGGCCAAAGAAGCGGGTATCATCAAGGCAGTACCCGCCAAAGACAAACACGCATTAGTTTTGCGCTAACGAAAGCGGCCCGGTGAAGCTATCCAGGCCAGCCCTATTACCTGGGCTCGTATCATTGATCGGCCTTCTACTGCTGTGGAAGGCCGTATCGCTGTTTTTTTTGCCAACCTTTCTGCCTTCCCCCGTGGAGCTTTTAACCCGCGTCGTTACGATTTTCAGTAACCCGCCGGCCTATCTAATCGTCGGCAAAACTCTCGAAAGAATTTTGGCCGGCTTAGTTCTATCTATGCTGATCGGAAGCTTCATCGGCCTGATCATGGGGCTGCGCCGGGCGGTGGGAAGTTTCTTAGATAGTTGGATCATGGTGCTGCTGACATTTCCGGCCATCTCTTGGGCTTTCCTATCCGTGCTCTGGTTCGGCATCTCCGACTTCGCGCCGATTTTTACCATCGTGCTGATAGTCTTTCCCTACGTCACGATGAATGTCTGGGAAGGCACGAAAGCCGTGGACAAGGAGCTCACCGACATGGCGATGGTCTTCAGGGCCAACCGATTCTTGCTCTTGCGCAAGGTTCTCATGCCTCAACTCATGCCTTACATTTTTTCCTCCCTGCGCATCAGCTTCGCGTTGTCATGGAAGATCGCGCTGGTGAGCGAGGCCTTCGGTGCGGGCCGGGGTGTCGGTAAGGAGCTCATGTATTGGTTTCAAGGAATCCGAGCCGACATGATGCTTGCCTGGGGGGTGAGTTTCATGGTGCTAATGGTTTTGATCGACGTCGTGGTCTTACGGCGCTGGGAAAAACGGGTTTTTTCATGGCGGCAAATCGCTGTCGCTTGAGGAACGGGAATGTCATCGAACGCCGTCGAGATCGAAAGCCTGAGCAAGATGTTCCCTGCCCCCAGCGGGCTGGGCCGCTTCGCCGTCCTGGAATCTTTGAATCTGCGAATTGAACGCGGCACCTTCGCGAGCATTGTCGGCCCCTCCGGCTGCGGTAAGAGCACGCTCTTAAACATCATCGCCGGGATCGAGCCCCATGATTCAGGCCAAGTGCGCATCATTGCGCAAAACGGCGCAAACTCAGCCGCGCGTATCGGCTACGTCTTTCAGAGCGCGCGATTGCTGAATTGGCTGACCGTTGAAGATAACATCAGGTTCGCCCTCGAGGCGCAAAATATCGGCAAAATGCGTTGGGACGAACGGGTAGAAAAATATCTCGGCATGGTGGGTCTCGCCGGGCAGGAGCGCAACTATCCGCTCAGACTTTCCGGCGGAATGCAGCAACGAGTAGCGATCGCGCGGGCCCTCGCCATCGAACCCGACATCCTGTTGATGGACGAGCCGTTCAGCCATCTCGATGAGATCACGGCACGAAAGATGCGCGTGGACTTGATGCATATCTTGGAGCACGCCCAGCCGACGATCCTTTTTGTGACTCATTCTCTGCGCGAAGCGGTTTTTCTTTCGGAAGAGGTCTACATGATGAGCGTCAAACCGGCGCGCATCTTTAAACACTTGCGGGTGGATATTCCCAGGCCGCGCGAACCCGAAGATCCGCGGCTGTTTGATTTAGAAAAGGATTTGGTCAAGGAATTTTTCGCCGTCCTGGAACGAGATCAACGATGAAAACCCACGCGGCGCTTCGCATCATTTCTATCGTTTCTTTTCTTGGTCTCTGGTGGCTCGGATCGCTGCTCAGCGCGCCGGAAATTTTGCCGGGGCCAGTGGCGATCGGCCATACGATAATCGAAAATTTTGTCACTCCCGGGCCGGAAGACAAAACCGCTGTGTTTCATATCGCCATAACTCTAGCGCGAATTTTTGTCACGTTCAGCATCGCCATGCTGGCCGGCATCGCCCTCGGTTTGGTGATGGGGTTAAGACGCAGGGTGGAACTGGCCGTCGGCTACTTGATTCCGGTCGCGCTGACGATTCCGACCTTGCTGGCGGTTTTTCTCTGCGTCCTTTGGTTTGGCTACAGCGAGGCCGGCGGGCTATTTGC